>DATNEC010000093.1:0-17827 GCA_035606815.1 Pirellulales bacterium | reverse complement strand
CGCTCACGAGGGGCTATTCGACGAAGCGCTCGAGCAAATCGCCGATCTCAAGCCCGAGCAGGTCGTTGACCCCGCATCGCTCTTGTTCTATCAGGCCGTGGCCTACCATCGGTTGTTCGACAAGGAAAAAGGGCTCGAAACGCTCGCCTGGCTGCTGGACGAAACGGCCGATCTGCCGGCGCGGTACGCGTCGGTGGCCGAATTGATGCGAGACGACTTGCAGCGCCTCAAGGAAGAGTCGCTCGACCATATTTCGCGGCAGATGAACGACGTCCGCCGCCGGCTGCAATTGGGCCGAGCAGGCAAGAAGGTGCGAAAAGTCGAAGACGACGTGATCGCCGCGCTCGACAAGCTGATCGAAGACTTGGAAAAGAAACAACAGCAATCCAACAGCGCCAGCAGCGGCTCCGGCGGAGCGTCCCAGCCGACCAAGCCCATGCAAGACAGCCGCATCGCCGGAGCGCGGGGCGCGGGCGACGTCAATCATCGCAAGCTCGGAGATACCTCGGGCTGGGGTGATCTGCCCGCGAAACAGCGCGAAGAGGCGTTGCAGCAGATCGGCAAGGATTTTCCCTCGCACTACCGCGATGCCATCGAACAGTATTTCCGCAAACTGGCCAGCGAAAAAGAATAACCGCCGCGAGCCATTCGAACCATGATTTGCTCCCCTATCTCCTGTTGGCTCTTCGCCGCGGCGGCCCTGGCGGCGCCGGGGCCGGCGTTCCAATTGAAAACCACCTCGGGCGAAACGATATCCGGCGCGCTCCTGGAGCTGTCAGCGAGCGAGATCGCCATCGAGAGCGCCGGCGGACGCCGGACCGCGCCGACCGCAAAGTTGGCGAGCTTGACGGCGGAAACTCCGCCCGCGGCGCCCGCCGAGAAACCGTCGGCCTGGGTCGCGTTGATCGACGGTTCCTCGCTGCCGGCGCTCTCGTATCGCGTCGAGGACGGCCAAGCCGCCTTCGAAACGCTGGCGCATGAAAAGGCGAGCTTACCGACCAGCGCCATCGCCCATGCGCGCTTCCATTCGCAAAGCCCCGAATTGGCCGCCCAGTGGTCGGAGATTCTCGGCGTCGAGCACTCCGGCGACGCGATCGTGATTCGCAAGAAAGAGGCCCTCGACTACCAGAGCGGGGTCGCGGGCGACGTGAACGACGAAAAAGTGCAATTCACGCTCGACGGCGAAACATTGTCGGTCAAGCGCACGCGGGTCGAGGGGCTGGCCTATTTTCACCCGCGCGGCCGGGAACTATCCGAAAGCATTTGCCGGCTCTCGGCCGCCGGCGGCGAGCGGTTGGAGGTGCAATCCGCCGAAATCGTCGATGGAGCGGTGCGGGTGACGACGCCGGCCGGCTTGAAATTGACGATCGCCCTCGCCGCGGTCGCTTCCATCGAAGGAAAAATCCAATACCTCAGCGATCTGACGCCCGAATCGTTCGCTTGGTCGCCTTTTATCGGCGAAGCGGACCAGCCCGCCTCGCTGAAAGAATTTCATCGGCCGCGCTGGAACCAATCGCTTGAGGGCGGGGCTTTGCGATTGGGCGGCGAGGATTATGCCAAGGGAATTGCGATGTACGGCGGCACGGAGCTGATCTACCGATTGCCGCCCGGACGATATCGATCGCTGACCGCCTTGGCGGGAATCGACGACCGCGCCCGCCCGGCGGGCGACGCGAGGCTGCTCATCTACGGCGACGAAAAGCTATTATTCGAAGGGGCTTTGACCGGCCGAGATGAACCTCTGCCGCTGGAAGTCGATCTGGCGGGCGTCAATCGGATCAAGCTCAAGGTCGAGTTCGGTGCGGGCCAGGAAGTCCAGGATCATGTAGACGTTTGCGAAGCAAGGATTTCGAAATGAAGCGAGTCGCCGTACTGCTTATGTTGTTCGCGTTGTCGGCCGCCTGGGCGCCCGGCGCCGAAGTCGATCCGCGGGTGTTGCAGGCCGAGGCGGAACGGATCGCGGTGATGACCAAAGTCCGCGAGGCGGCACTGGCCATTTTCTCCAACGGCGGCCAGGGGGGCGGCTCGGGAGTGGTGATTTCGCCCGATGGCTACGCGTTGAGCAACTTTCACGTCACCAAGGGCTGCGGCGACGCGATGAAGTGCGGCATGGCCCACGGCGGCCTGTACGACGCGGTCATCGTCGGCATCGACCCGGTGGGCGATCTGGCGCTGATCAAGCTCTTCGGGCGCGATGATTTTCCTTTCGCGGAGTTCGGCGACAGCGACGCGTTGCAAGTCGGCGATTGGGCCTTTTGCGTCGGCAACCCGTTTTTGCTGGCGACCGACTTTCAACCGACCATCACCTATGGCATCATTTCCGGCGTTCACCGCTACCAATATCCCGCGGGCACACTGTTGGAATACGCCGACTGCCTGCAAACCGATGCTTCGATCAACCCCGGCAATTCCGGCGGCCCGCTGTTCGACATGCAGGGCCGGCTGATCGGGATCAACGGCCGCGGCTCGTTCGAGAAGCGCGGCCGGGTGAATGTCGGCGTGGGCTACGCAATCTCGATCAATCAAATCAAGAATTTCCTCGGCTGTTTGAAAAGCGGTCGGATTCTCGACCATGCCACGCTCGGCGCCCGCTTGGCCAGCCAGGACGACGGCCGCGTGATCGTCGCTGACATTCTGGAGGACAGCGACGCGTATCGCCGCGGCTTGCGCTACGGCGACGAAGTGGTCAAATTTGGCGGACGGCCGATCCACACAGTGAACGCCTATAAAAACGTGCTCGGCATTTACCCGAAAGGTTGGCAGGCGCCGTTGACGTTTCGCCGCAAGGGACGGGTCTACGAAACGCTGGTGCGCCTGAGCGGCGTGCATGGCGCTCAGGAATTGATCGACAAGGTCAGCGGCCGATCGCCGATGACGCCCCCGCCCGGCCGCAAGCCCGGCGACAAACCCCAGGACAAGCCCGGCGACAAGCCCAAATCGCTGCCCGAGATGCCCGCGGCCCCCGCACGGCAGGAAATGCCCGAGATCGCCAAACAGCATTTCGAATCGCGGCGCGGGTTCGCCAACTACTACTTCAACAAGCTGAATCGCACTCGCGTCTGGCAGATGCTTGTCGCGCGGGGCGATTTCGCGGCGGCGACAGGCGAATGGCTGCTGAGCGGCGAACTGCTTGGCGCCGGCGAGGCCCAGTTTCGCATCGGCGCCGAGACCGCCGCGTGTGCGCTGCCGGGCGGTAAATTGAAATTGATCGTCGGCGACAGTCTGACGGCCGCCAGCGATCCCCCGTCGAGCGGCGGGTTGTTGACCGCATTGTTCTTATGGCGACGATTGCTCGTCATGGGGCCCGAGCAGTTCGGCTCCGTCGAATACTATGGAACGGCCCCCTTGGCCGGCCATCCGGGCCTGGTCGAAGTCCTCATCGGCACGTATGGCGGCGTCGAATGTCAGTTCTGGGTTGATCCGACTTCGGGCCGGCTCTTGCTGCTCGAGATGTTCCTGCGGGGCGACGACGATCCCTGCGAGTTGTATTTCGCCGACTATCGCGAGGTCGAAGGCCGCGATCTGCCCGGTCGTTTGGAAGTACGTTATGGAAACAACGTCTACGGGGTCTTCAAGCTCGACCGCGTCGAGTTGGGGCCGGCGGCGGCGAACCGCGATTCATAATCCTTCGGCAAATTCGGCTGGCCGGCGGCGGATGCGAGCGGCGCTGCATGATAAACTTAATTGGAGAATTAAGCGGTCGAGAAGATCGAAACCGCGCGGGCGATGAAGCTCGCAAAACGCGATGCGGAAAGAGCCAACGAGCGCGCTGAGGCGGCGGGCCGGCGGGCCGCGGCGCTGGAAGAAGAACTGAAACGCCTGCGGCAAGAACGCGGCACGATCAACCCAGGATAACTCCGACGGTGTACCAGCAAAGATCAGCGATCGGCCGACTCGCCTCGCCATCCGCCAGGACCGGCCGTCTGCGGCTCGGTGCGCTGGCCGCACTATTGTGCTTTGGCGCTGCGCAGCAGCAGGCCCAGGCATCGCCCTCGTTCGCCGCGGTGGTCCGCGGCGTGCAGCCCAAGATCGTCAAGATCTATGGGGCGGGCGGCTTTCGCGGTTTGGAGCCTTATCAAAGCGGCTTTTTGATTTCTCCCGAAGGGCACGTGCTGACGGTCTGGAGCTACGTGCTGGATACCGAATTCATCACGGTCACGCTCGACGACGGCCGCAAGTTCGAGGCCAAGCTGTTGGGCGCCGATCCCCGGCTTGAATTGGCGCTGTTGAAGATCGAGGCCGCGGACCTTCCCTATTTCGACTTGGCCCAAGCCGCGGCGGCGGAAACGGGGACGCGCGTCTTGGCGTTCAGCAATCTGTTCGGGGTCGCTACCGGCGACGAGCCGGCGAGCGTGCAGCATGGCAGCGTGGCGGTGAAGAGCCGGCTGGAGGCCCGTCGCGGGGTCTTCGAGACGCCTTACCGCGGCGACGTATACGTGCTCGACGCCATGACCAATAACCCCGGCGCCGCCGGCGGCGCTTTGACCGACCGCCAGGGCCGGCTGCTGGGCATGCTCGGCAAAGAGCTGCGCAATTCGCTGAACGGCGCCTGGCTGAACTACGCCGTCCCGACCGAGGCGCTGGCGCCCACGGTCGCGGAGATTCGTTCCGGCAAATTCGTCGCGCGTTCTCCGGACGCGGACCAAGACAGGCCCGAACACGCGCTCAGCGCGGATGTGCTGGGCCTCGTACTGGTGCCCGATGTCTTGGACCGCACTCCTCCCTACATCGATCGTATTCGGTCTGGCTCGCCGGCGGCAAAGGCCGGGCTGCGGCCCGACGATCTCGTGGTGTTCGTCAACAATCAACTCGTGCAATCTTGCCAGACCTTGACCGCCGAAATCGAACGCATCGACCGGGCCGATCGGGTCCGCCTGACCGTGCTTCGCGATCAAAAGCTGGTCGAAGCGGAACTTGAGGCCGAGCGGAGCAATCCATGAACGATAGGCTAAAGGATAACCTACGAGGTTGCGCTTGGCGGGCGGCCGTTTGTTTCGTCTGCGGCCTGACCGCCTTCTCGGCGCGGGCCGACAATGAGGATCTTTCGGCGCGAGAAGAACGAGCCATGCGCGCGGCCGTCGAGCGCGTGGCCCCATCGGTCGTCGCCATCGAAACCATCGGCGGCCGGCAGCGCGCCGGCCAGGCGATCGTTGGCGCCGGCCCCACGACCGGCCTGATTATTTCGACGGACGGCTACATCGTATCGAGCGCGTTCGACTTTTCGCCGAAGCCGGCGTCGATCGTCGTCCGCCTGCCCGGCGGGGCGCGCGTGCCGGCGCAGCTCGTGGCCACGGATCACAATCGCATGCTCGTGCTGCTCAAAGTCGAGGCGGAAGCTGCGCTTCCCACGCCCGAGGCGGTTCCCGAGTCGGAGGTTCGAATCGGGCAGTGGGCGATCGCGGTCGGCCGCACGTTCGATGGCGGGCAGCCGAACGTTTCGGTGGGCATCGTCAGCGCGCTGGACCGCGTGTGGGGCAAGGCCGTGCAGAGCGACGCCAAGATCTCGCCCAACAATTACGGCGGCCCGCTGGTCGACATCCGCGGCCGGGTGCTGGGCGTGTTGGCGCCGCTTTCGCCCACCAAAGGCGCAGAGGCGACCAGCGTCGAATGGTACGATTCGGGGATCGGCTTCGCCGTGCCGATGGGCCAGATCTTGCAGATCTTTCCGCGGCTCAAAGCCGGAGAGGATCTCAAGCCGGGACTGATGGGCGTGAGCCTCGCCGGGCGCGACATGTACGCCGACGCTCCGGTCATCGCGTCGTGCCGCCCGAATTCGCCCGCGTACAAGGCCGGGATCAAAGCCGGCGACAAGATCGTCCAACTCGCGGGCCGAGATATCGTCCGCCAATCGCAGATGATGTACGAACTGAATCGGCGTTACGCTGGCGACCCGGTCAAGGTCGCGGTGTTGCGCGGCGAAAAGCGGCTCGAATTCGACTTGGAACTCGTCGATCATCTCGATCCCTATCAGCGGCCGTTTTTCGGCATCCTGCCGCGCCGCGATCCGGTCGAGGAGCCCGATGGCGTGCTCGTGCGCTACGTCTATCCCGACAGTCCCGCCGCCAAGGCTGGCGTGCAGCCGGGCGACAAGGTCGTGGCGGCGGCCGGCAAGCCGGTGAAAGATCGCTACGAACTGGTCGAGATTGCCGCGGCGATCGAGTTCGGCCAAAACACCGCCATGGAAATCGTGCGCGGCGACGAACGGATCAAGTTCGACGCCATCTGGTCGACCGAGCCGGAGACGGTTCCGGCAGAACTGCCGCCGGCGATTACGGAGCGAGAAGCATTCGCCGACGAGCGGCCGGCGGTCGGTTCGTTCTCGGTCAAAGTCCCCGAATTCAAAAACGACGCATTGGCCTATGTGCCCGCCGATTACGATCCGCGCTTGCGATACGCGGTTTTGACGTGGTTTGCTTCCTCGGGCGATTTCAAGGACGAGGACGTGCTGGCGCGCTGGAAGGCGCATTGCGATCGACGAGGCTTGATCTTGCTTGCCCCCAAGCCGGCCGAGCAGGGCAAATGGCAGAAGAGCGACCTGGAATTCGCCGCGAAGGCGCTGGACCAGTTGCGGGCGGTTTATCAAACCGATTCGCTGCGCGTGGCGGTCGGCGGTCACGAGATAGGCGGCGCCTTGGCCTACGCGATGGCGTTCGCACATCGAGGCCAACTTCGCGGCGTGGCGGCGATCGACGCGCCGCTCGCGGAAACGCCGCCCGAGAACGATCCGGTTTATCGGCTCGATTTCTACGTGACCCGCGCGAAAGGCTCCAAATCGGCCCCGGCGATCGAAGCGGCGCTCAAGGCGCTCGGCGAGCGCAAGTATGCCGTCTGCATTCGCGATCAAGGCGAGCAAGGACGCGAGTTGAACGACGAGGAACTGGGCGAACTCCTCCGCTGGCTGGACACTCTCGACAAATTTTGAGCGCCGCCTCGCACCGTTTCCGCTACGAAGCGCACGACGAACAGGGCACGGCCCGGTTCGGCGAAGCATTGGCCGCCGCGCTGCCCGATCGCGCCGTGATCGCCCTGAACGGCCCGCTGGGCGCCGGCAAGACGCGGTTGGTGCAGTCGTTGGCCGCGGCGTTGGGCGTCGATCGCCGCGCGGTCGTCAGCCCCACGTTCGTGTTGGTGCAAGAGTATCAAGGGCGCCGGCCCGTCTACCATTTCGATGCCTACCGTTTGAGCGACGAAGAGGAGTTTTGGGCGCTGGGGCCGGAGGAATATTTCGCGGCGTCCGGAGTCTGCGTCATTGAATGGGCCGAACGCGTCGTCGGCTGCCTGCCCGCCGAGCGATTGGAAATTTCGATCGATGTCGCCGGGCCGACGGACCGGCGTTTCAGCTGTCAGGCGTTCGGCTCCCTTTATGGGCCGGTCATCGAGCGACTACGCCTTTGGTCGGGTGAGGCCTCCCCTCATTCTTGAGACCATTTGGCGCCGAACTCGCTCCACCTTCCGAGACGAGGGCTCGGCTGGAACAAGTCACCGCGTCCCACCCAATGGTGCGCTGTCTCGGGCGACCCGCAGCGCAAGAATCGAATAGGGGGAAGCCAGCGAGTTGCGAAACGCCGCTCGAAAGAGGGAGATAAAATGAACGCTCTTCATTCTTTGGTGGCGGACGCGCGTTTTGGCGGATGGATGGTCCATAAGCCGCATCCCGTCGGCTTGATTCGCAGGCGACCCCGCATCGAGTTGTTGGAATCGCGAATCGCCTTGAGCGCCGATCCCGCGGCGGCGAGCGCCGCAATGCAGAACGCAGCGGCTTCTAGCGCCGCAGGGGCGGATGCTGCGGCCGGACCGACGGAATTCCGACAAGCGGCGGCGGCGCCCAGTTCTGCCGGAAATCAGCCGGGCAATCAGCGGACAGCGGCGGATTTGCTATTCGATCCGCATCAGCCCAAATCGGGGCTGCCCGCCGACGTGACATCAGGCATCGGGCCGCCTTCGCAGCAAGGCGCCCCGCCGCGGTTCAGTTTCAATCTGGAGGACAATATCACCGGCGCCGACCACTCCGGCCAAGAAGCGCTGTTGGGGCCGCTGCACGCTCCCGATTCGCCCATCAACTCGGCGGGCGCCGGCGTTCCGCCCAATGTCGCCAACACTCCCTTCGGCATGCCGAATTTCAGTTTTGGGCCGGATACCTGGGTCTTCGGCCCGCAGACGTCCGGGCCGCCGGAGGCTCGCACCGCTCGCCGGCCGATCCGCCCCACCGATTCGGAAATTTCGCCCGACTTGCAGAACCGCGACTTGCAAAACTCTGCTCCGTCGGACGAGCGGCCGACGGATTCGGCGCCCGACGGCGATCGGGGCGCCTGGTCGCCCCAACAGCGTCCCATCTCTCGCCCGGCCCCGCAGCCGGCGAGTCCGTCGTCGAAGATGCCGGGCGTCGGCGAAGCTGGTCCAAGATTGGGCGCCCTCGAAAGTGGTCCAGTGTCTCGGCCTGCGTTGGAAGGAAAGGCCGTGGATCGCCTAATTGCGGACGACGCCTCGCTCCGCGAATTCGATGCAGCCCCTCCGCATCCCTGGCCGGCAGCCTCTCCTATCGGCAAGCCGGATTCGGACCGTTCGGACCTGTTCATCCCAGCGGCTCTGGCGACGAGTTTAGTGGCTCCGGCCGCAAGCCGCGATCCATCGGGTCCGGTGCGGAACCCGCCCGGGGACCGCCGCGGATGGTCGCGACCGGTCAGGCGTTTGCGGGGCTGAAAGTGGGCGGCATTGGTCTGCCCTACAAGATGAACTGGCTCAAATCTTCATTCTTGGCGATTTTTTCCAGCCGCTGATTGACATACGCGGCATCGATCTTGACGCGGCGATTCTTCAAGTCGGGCGCGTCGAAGCTGACCTCTTCGAGGAGCCGCTCCATGATCGTGTACAGCCGCCGGGCGCCGATGTTCTGCGTCGATTGGTTGACCTGGAAGGCGTAGCTCGCCAGGGCGTCGATGCCGTCGGAAGTATATTCCAGCTCGACTTTTTCGGTTTCCAGCAGGGCCTGGTATTGCTTGGTCAGCGCGCTTTTCGGCTCGGTCAGAATGCGGATGAAGTCGTCCTTGCCGAGGTCGGTGAGTTCGACGCGAATCGGAAACCGGCCCTGCAACTCGGGCATCAGGTCGCTCGGGCTTGCGCGGTGAAAGGCCCCGGCTGCGATAAACAGAATGTGGTCGGTCTTCACGTGGCCGTAGCGCGTTTGCACGGTGGTGCCTTCGACGATCGGCAACAGGTCTCGCTGCACGCCTTGCCGCGAGACGTCGGCGCCCTTGGTATTTTCGCTCGCCACGACCTTGTCCATTTCGTCGATGAAGATGACGCCCTGGTTTTCGGCCAGATCGATGGCCGCGGCGTTCACCTTTTCGGCGTTGATCAGGGCGTCGCTCTCTTGTTCGAACAAAACGCGGCGTGCTTCTTTGACGTTCAGTTCGCGGCGGCTCGTGCTTTTGGGCAGGATCTTTTCGAACATGCCTTGCAGATCGGCATCGACTTGCTCCATGCCGATGCCGGTCAGCATCATCGGCGTCGCCTTTTGCTCGATCGTCAACTCCACAGTCCGCTCGTCGAGATCGCCGGCGGCCAGCATGTTCCGCATCTTCTCGCGGGTCCGGTCGTGACGCTCGGCGGCGGCCGGTTCGCCGGCCTCGCTATCGAAGGCCACCGGCGGCGGGGCGAGCAGGTCGAGCAGCCGCTCCTCGGCGCGGCGCCGCGCTTCGGTCTCGACCTTGGCGCGTTCCGATTCGCGGACCAATCCGATGGCGTTTTCGACCAGTTCGCGGATCATGCTTTCGACGTCGCGGCCGTAGTAGCCGACTTCGGTGTATTTGGTCGCTTCGACCTTGATGAACGGCGCGCCCGAAAGCCGGGCCAAGCGGCGGGCGATTTCCGTTTTGCCCACGCCGGTCGGACCGATCATCAAAATGTTCTTGGGCGCCACCTCGGCGCGCATCTCGTCGCTCAATTGCTGCCGCCGCCAGCGGTTCCGTACCGCGATCGCCACGGCCCGCTTGGCTTCGTGCTGGCCGATGATGTGCCGGTCCAATTCCGCGACGATTTCACGGGGGGTCAGGTCTCGCACGCCAATTCCTCGACGACGATGTTCGTGTTCGTATAGATATCGATGCCCGCGGCGATTTCCAAGGAATGACGCACGATCTCGGCGGCCGAAAGCTCCGAGTGCGCGAGCAAACCTCGCGCCGCTGCAACCGCGTAGTTTCCGCCCGAGCCGATCCCCAGTACGCCGTCGGTGGGCTGGATCACGTCGCCATTGCCGGTGACGAGCAGCGTGTGCCGGGCGTCGACGACGGCCAGCAGGGCCTCCAGCCGCCGCAGCAACCGGTCGGTGCGCCAGTCCTTGGCAAGCTCGGTGGCCGCCCGCGGCACGTTGGAGGGATAGTCCTTCAGTTTGGCCTCGAACCGCTCCAGCAAGGCGAAGGCGTCGGCGCTCGAACCGGCGAACCCGGTAATCACCTTGCCTTCGAGCAAGCGGCGAATCTTGTTGGCGTCTCCCTTCATGATCGAGCTGCCCAACGTAACCTGTCCGTCGCCGCCGATAGCCACGACGCCCTTGTGACGGACCGTAAGAATCGTTGTCGAGCGTGTTTTCATCAAGGCTCCGCGAGATCGCCACGAACGAAGATGGGAAAACTCCGCCCATATTCTGGTCAAAAAGGGGCCAACCCGCCAGGGGCGCCGAACAATGGGCTATTCGCCTATAATTCCAATACTCCATCGGAAATGACCCTTGGGTTGAACCGTCCTGCATCTCCCGATAGGTCCGACTTTTGGAAGCAACCTCGGCCATCTTCGAAATCCCCGCCCTCGACTGCCCGGAAGAACTGTCGTTGATCCGCAAAGGGCTGAAGCGGGTCGAGGGCGTCGCGGAACTGCACCCCGACTACTTGAACCGGCGCCTGCGCATCGAGTTCGATGCCGAGCGGGTCGATGTCCCGGGCCTCGCCCTGCGCATTCGGGAGATCGGCTTCTCGGCCCAAGTGCTCGTCCGCGAGGGCGGCCTGCCGATAGTCCGGCCGGCGGCGGATGTCGCGGCCGTTCGCTGGAGCACCGTCGCCGGCGGGGCCTTGCTGCTGTTCGCGGCTGCCGTCGATTGGCTCGCGCCGGGCGGGGCCAGATGGGCCGCGGCGCTGGCCGTTCTGGCGACGATCGTGGCCGGACTCAGCGTCGCGCGCGCCGCTTGGCGCGCGGTGCGGCTCAAGACGCTCGACATGAATGCCTTGATGACCTTGGCGGCGATCGGCGCCATCGCGAGCGGCGACTATTTCGAAGCGGCCACAGCCATGTTCTTGTTCGGCGTTTCGCTGTGGCTGGAAAGCTATAGCCTGGCCCGTGCGCGGCGCGCCGTTCGCTCGCTCGTCGAACTCTCGCCCCGCGTGGCCCATCGCTTCGAGCAGGGCGCTTTGCGCGACGTGGCCGCCGCCGCCTTGCAGCCGGGAGACCGCCTGTTGGTCAAGCCGGGCGAGCAAATTCCCGCCGATGGGTTGGTCGAGGGCGGCGCTTCGGCGGTGAACCAGGCGCCGATCACGGGCGAGAGTCTACCCGTCGAAAAGAAGCCTGGCGATCGGGTCTTTGCCGGCACGATCAATGGCGACGGGGCGATCGAGGTGCGGGCCGAACGCGCGGCGGCCGACAGCACGTTGGCGCACATCGCCCGCTTGGTCGAGCAGGCCCAGCAATCGCGCTCGCCCACCGAGCGGTTCGTCGATCGTTTCGCCCGCCGCTATACGCCGGCGGTGATCGCCTTGGCGATCGCGATCGCCGCCGCGCCGCCGCTCTTGGCCCACTGGGGCGTCGGCTGGGCGGGGGCCTATCCTGCCGGCGGCTGGCTGCACCGCGGATTAGTGCTGCTGGTCATCGCCTGCCCTTGTGCGCTGGTGATTTCGACGCCTGTAACGATCGTTTGCGGACTGCATTTCGGCGCGCGTCGCGGGCTGCTGATCAAAGGGGGCGAATTCCTGGAACGGGCCGGCCGCATCGACTGCGTCGTGTTCGATAAAACGGGCACGCTTTCGCTCGGCAAGCTCGAAGTGCTCGAGGTCGTCCCGGCGGGGGGCGAGACCGAAGAGCACGTGCTGCGGACCGCGGCCGCGCTGGAAAGCCGTAGCGAACATCCGCTGGCCCGCGCCGTCGTGGCCGAGGCGCGCCGGCGCGGGCTGAAATGGGACGAACCGAGCGACGTCGCCGCGCTGCGCGGCCTGGGCGTCGAGGGCCGTTTGTCCGGCGAAACCTACTACGTCGGCAGCCCGAGATTATTCCGCGAGCGTCAATTGCCGGGCGTCGGAAGCGACGACGAATTTCCCGCCGAGCTGGCAAGCGGGCGGCCCGCGGAGCTATCTCCGGAGGCGCCCGCCGCATTGGCCTTGGTCGGTTCTCGCAACAAGTTGCTGGGCGCGATTCTGCTGGCCGATCGCGCGCGGCCCGACGCCGCACGGGCCATCGCCGATCTGAAATCGCTCGGCGTGCGGCCGATCGTGATGCTCACCGGCGACCGGGCCGACGCCGCACGGAAAATGGCCGAAGAATTGGACGTCGATCAGGTGCGGACCGATTTGTTGCCGGCCGATAAAGTCGCTGAGGTCAGACGTCTGGCGGTCGAACGTCCGCACTTGGCGATGGTCGGCGACGGCGTCAACGATGCGCCCGCGCTGGCCGCCGCGGCGATGGGCATCGCTTTCGGCTCGCAGGCCAGCGACGCGGCGCTGGAGACGGCCGACGTAGTGGCGATGGAGCCGGATTTGTCGCACGTCGGCGAGTTGATTCGCCTCGGTCGCCGCTGCCGGCGGATCTTGTCGCAAAACATTGCGATCGCGCTGACGCTGAAAGCCGCCGTACTGTTGTTGGCCCTCGCCGGTCCCGACGAATTGGCCAAGCTCTGGTTGGCCGTGGCCGCCGACGTCGGCGCCAGTCTGGTGGTCGTTTCCAACGGGATGCGGTTGTTGAAGCCCTGAGAAAACGCGGTCGCCCCGCTCATTTCCTCAGCCAGTCAGGAACGCGTTGGAGCTGTCCCTGGCGATCGACGCAAGCCAGCGTGCTGTGGCCTTCGGCCAACAACTCGTCGCCGCGGTAGAGTTGATACTCGTGCTGAATCTTGGCGGCGGTGATGCGCTCGAGCGTCGTCCGCAGCCGCAGCACGTCGTCGTAGCGGGCCGGGCGTCGATAGCGGCAGCCGATCTCGACGATCACCATGAAAACGCCGCCCTCTTCGATGCTGCGGTAATCGTAACCGGCGGATCGCAACAGTTCGGTGCGCCCCATCTCGAAATAGGTCAAATAATTGGCGTGGTGCAGCACGCCCATGGCGTCGGTTTCCTGGTAGCGGACGCGAATTTCAAGATCGTGGCAGACGGACATGGAAGTTCGAAAGGCCTGCCGGGCGGACCATCGAGGGCGACGCCGTTGAACGCGGGCCGTGCGTCCTTTATAGTTAGAGCGTTTATGGGGGCTTCATTCCGCGTTCGGATCTTCACCATAGCGGCTGGATGGTCGCCAAGGGAAGGCTGTTTTTCAGCCCGTCGCGGACAAACTTCGTATTGAGTGCATGCTCATGGATTTTGGAGAAGGCGCGGGTACCGCGGTCCCGACCGCGCGCGGTCGCAACTACCCCTCGATTCGGCAGTTCACCGTGTTCCTGGAGAACCGGGTAGGACAACTCTTGGAAGTCGTGCGGCGATTCGAGGGCAGCAAGGTCCGCATCGTGGCGCTGTCGATCGTCGATTCGGCGGAGTGCGCCTTCGTGCGGTTCCTGCTCAGCCATCCCGAGCAGGGCCGCGAGATTCTCGAGCGCGCCGGCCTGGCGATGATCGAAAGCGACCTGATCGGCGTGGAACTCGGCGAAGGCCCGCAGCCATTGCTGAAGGTCTGCACCGCGCTCTTGCAGGCCGAGGTCAACATCATCCAGGCCTATCCGCTCTTGCTGCGGCCTCATGGCCGCCCGGCGGTGGCGCTGATGGTCGACAATATCGAAATGGGCCTGGAAACGCTGGCCAACAAGGGCTTCAACATGATCAGCGAAGCCGACCTGATCGAGGATGAATAGCCCCGTTCAATCGAACCATTCTTTCGGCAACTGCCGCAATTGCCGCACGGCGATCCGATGGATGGCATCCCAGGCGACGGCGATCACCGTATGGCTGCCGTTGGCTTCTCGAACCGCGAACAGCGCGTGGGCCGGATGCGCCGGCGGACTGACGTAGCGGTCGGGGATGATGATTTTGCCGTCCCCCAGATGCACCTCGATCGAGGCCCCTTGCTCTTTGCAAGCCCACAGCCCCTTGAACAGCGAGGCCAAAGCGTGGCCGCCGGCGGCCGGGGCGGAGGCGATCGAGGAGGCCGGCGGCGCCGCTGACTTGAGACCGGACTTGCCAGAGGCCGAGGATTCTTTGGCCGCCGTGTCGATTTGAATGACAAAGCCCTCGAGCGCCTCGTCGGGCGAATCCTGGGCTTCGTCTTCCTCATCCTCCTCGGAGATGTCTTCGGGGCTTGGGATGAGAAATCGCACGCTGCAATGCGGGCATTGCCCAGGCCGGCCCACCATCTCAGCCGGCCCGTGAAGCCGGTGGCCGTTGGGACAAAGAAAAACGATCTCTCCATCGGCCACGTCGCCGGATGATTCGTGCTCCTCGAACTCTTTGAGTTGCCCTTCGCCGGCGGGCGCCGCGCCGCCATTGATGCCGAGCGCCGCACCGGGCTGCGCGACCGCCGGCGCCTCCTCGGCGGGCACGCGAAACACCGCGCCGCACTTGGGACACTTTCCCGGTTTGCCGGCCTGAACGTCGGGGCAGGTCAAACGGTGGCCGTTCGGGCACTGGAACGTGATCGCCATGATATTATCGTAACTGCGCCGGAAAACCGGAACAATCCACCGTAAAACGAGCCGACCGCTTGACTTACCCTCGCCGCATGCAAACACTAGGAAACTGTAGCCTAAGCTTGGCGGCGCGGCCCGATTGCGGTCGAGAATTGCCCTCAGGTCCACATGCCGGCAGGCTATCGGAATCAGAGTCTTTCCTCTTCTCGTTCGAGCCTTTTCGCATGCCGATCGCGGTGACTTGCCCGAGTTGCAAGGCTAAATTCACGGTTAGCGAAAAATTTGCGGGCAAGCAAGGGCCGTGCCCGAAGTGCAAGGCCCCGATTACGATTCCCAAGGCCGAGACCAAGCCCGCGGCGCCGAGCGCCGCGAAAACCGCCGCACCGGCGGCGAAGCCCGGAGGCCCGGGGGCAAAACCGGGAAGCCCGACGGCCAAGCCAGCCGCGACCGTGAAGCCTGGCGCCAAGAGCGCTGCTCCTGCGCCCCCCACGGCCGCCTCGGCCCCCGCGCCAGAAATCGTCATTCACGAACCCGAGGCGGGCGGTCCCAAGAACGCCAGCGGGCGGCCGACGACCAAGCCGCTCGCGCGGCAGGAAACGCGATTCGAATGGGTTCCCGCGCTGATGATTTCGGGAAGCGCGCTCGTCGCGTTGGCGGCGGCGTGGATCATGCGAGGGCAACTGAAAGAACTGGTCTGGCTGCGCGGCGCCGGCTTGTTGCTGTTGTCGCCGCCGATCGCCGTGGCCGGCTACAGTTTCCTCCGCGACGACGAACTCGAGCCTTATCGCGGCCGTTGGCTGTGGATTCGTGCGAGCATCTGCGGGTTGGTTTATCTGGCGATGTGGGGCGCCTATCTGCTGGTGCCGGCCGATGCCACGGCCGAAGCTTGGGGTTGGATCATCGTCGCCCCGCCTTTCTTTCTCGTCGGCGCCGGCGCCGCCTACGCCACGCTCGATTTGGATTTCGGCAATGCCTTTTTCCACTACTGCTTTTACTTGTTGCTGACGCTGTTGCTTGGCGCCGCCGCCGGCCTGGCCATGCCCTGGGCCGGGATCAGCAGTTAACGGGCTTTCTCGCCTACGCAATCCGCCTGGGATAAGGTGTTCAGCGGGCTGCGTATTCAGCGGGCCGGATGGCGAGCTAAGAACGCCGCCGACATTTGGCGGCGGATTTGCCGAATCAATTCGGGTGATAGAAGCGAGCCGTGGTCTTTGCCGGCCACGACCGCGACCTCCGCGTCGCTGCCGAGCGCTTTGAGGGAGCTAGCCAGACGGCGCACCGCCCCTTCCAGGTAAAACGTGTCGAATTCCCCGGCCAGGACATGCAGCTTGCCTCGCAGTTTAGGCCCAAGTTCGTCCCAGTTGTGTTCGAGCTTGCGCCGGATGTCGTACGCCTCCCATGCTTTGACGATCTCCGGATCGATGCGGCCGGAAGTCCGGTCCCACATTCGGCGCGGAAGCCCCGCTGCATCCAGCGGGCTGAATACCGCCTCGAAAGAGCGCAGTTGGCCGCCGTGCCCGAGCACGTCGTCCATCTGGGCGAACGACTGGTACCAAAGCACCGGCTTGCCGTTCATCCGCGCGATCGGCCGGCGCTCGCCGCGCTCATCGACGTACAAGCTCAATGGCGGCTCGGCATACAAATCGACTTGCTGCCAGTCGCCGAAGTCGACCGGATCGGGGGCCGTGCTCCAGACCCCGCCGAACGTTTCGGGATAGCTGACCTGCAGCCACAAGCTCGACCAACCGCCCGAGCTATGGCCCGTCAAAAAGCGGGCCGTCGGCGCCGCGACCGTGCGGAACTGCGCGTCGATATGCGGAATCAATTCGTCCACGAGCGCCGCGCCGCGGGGACCGTTCGTGGCGCCGTCGGCGAAAACATGATGCCCCCACTGGCAATCCGCGCTGAGCATCACGCGAATGAAATCGGTTTCTCCGGCATTGGCTTCGGGCGGCGCCTTCGAAAACCCCCGTTCGGCGTCGTAGTGCGTTCCGCCGAAGCCGGGGATCGTGTAAATCACAGGGTAATGCCGCCGCGGCTCGCGATCATAACTCGCGGGCAACACTACGGCGGCCAAATGCAGCACAGGACGCGAGTGGAATTCCGAGAGTAAATCGCTCTTCAAGCGAACTTCCTTGAGCCACGGTCTTTCCACGAACTGGCGCGGCTTTATGACCTGATCGAGTTCGAGCTTGAGCGGCTCCGGCGCCGCCGGATCGTAGCGCCACCGCGCAACCTGGCTGTAGAAATTGCCGGCGCTGTGTGCGTAGTGTTGCGAGTCGCGGTGGTGGTCCAAAAGCGCCTGAACGCGGTAATTTCCCTCGGCGAGCCTCGAAATCGGCGCCGGGAAGCCGGCCGCCCGATCGTCGATCGACCGAGATTCGCCCGGCCTCATGTCTTGCACGTCGAGCCGGAAAAACGGCTCGGGTTTGAACCAGTTTGGCCCGAAGCGCGGTTCGCCGTCGTGTTGTTGGGACGCGAACAAGAAAATGCGACCCGTGAAGGGACCGCCCTCAGCGACAGATAGCGCGGCGTGTTCGTCGAGCGCGACCTCGACTGAGACGGCCGAGTCGGCCGCCGCTGCGATCGATCGCGCGGCGAGCGGGAGGCCGACGGCCAAGCTCGACAGCAGCCAGAGTTTTTTCAACATCATGGAATGATTGTAGCGTCGGCGCCGGCGAGTTGCACCCTCGCCGCGACGAGTGTAGCCTTACCGTTACAAGTTCAGGAAGTCCGCCGCGCCGGCCGCTTTAGGGAGAAAGAACGCTTGGCAATGTCCCCGACCACGATCTATCCGTTGCGCAATACGCGCCGAGTCTATTGCGCCGGGCCGCTGTTCAATGGGCCGGAGCGCCAGGAGATTTCGCAAATCGCCGAGCATCTGCGCGATTCGGGCTTCGAGACGTTCGTGCCGCATGCCGACGGCTTGGAATTCGCCCGCGTTCAACCCTATCTGGCCGACGAGGGCTACGACCCGGCGGCTGCCGGCCGGCTGTTGCACGAGGCGATTTTTGCGCTCGA
>DATNEC010000388.1:0-3531 GCA_035606815.1 Pirellulales bacterium | reverse complement strand
GGCTTGGCGGAAACGTTGGCGGCCCAATACGAGCAGCCGTTGTTTCCGGCGTTGGTTTGGCTGACGCACGACGCACTTTCGAGGTTGGGCGTCATCGCCGCGAGCGATTGGGCCGCCAGCTTGCAATGGACGGCCGCGGCGCCGCTGATCTTGGCGATCGTGCCGCTATTTCTATTGCTGCGCATATTGCATGGCCCGCGCGCCGCTCTGGCCGGGTGCTTGCTGTTTGTTTTCGTCAACGAAGTCGCCCGGCTCGGCGCCGATGGGCTGAGCGATAGCACGCATCTCTGCCTGTGCCTCTGGGCGTTATGGGCGGTCGCCGCATACTTCCAGACAATCGGCCTGCCGCCGCTCGCTTCCGGTCCGTCGTTGCCCAGTCGGCGGCGCGGGGCCGGCTGGCTCTTGGCCGCGGGAGTCTTCAGCGGCTTGGCGCTGCTGGCTCGCGCCGAAGCCCTCGTCGTGCCGGCCGCGTTTTTCGCGACGCTTGCGCTGATGCAGTGCCGCCGCGCTTGGCGGCTTGCGTGGGCCGAGGCGGCGACCGCCGCGGTTTCGCTCGCCGGCGGCTTGTGCCTGGTCTTGGTCGGCTACCTGTCGTTCTGCGGCGCGGTGCGACCCGACGCGGCCTGCGACCGAATACTGGGTCGTCGGGGAGCCGTGGAAACCGAACCCTTGAACGTGATCGTCCGCGGCGAATCTGGCGCCGCCAACGAACAGCGGTGGTATCTGGAAGGGACCGGCCGGCTGGTATTCGGGCGCAAAGATCCGACGACCACCAGCCGCTTTCACGGGCCGTGGGCGGCGGCGCGGCACATCGGGGAAGAATTGGTCCAAGCGCTCCAGTACTGGGTCGGCGCCCTGGCGCTCGTCGGCTGCTGGCGGTCGAGACGCCGGACATCCGGGCCGTTGGACCGGTTCGTGCAAATTGCCTGCTTGCTGGTGTTGTCGGGCGGATGGTACATCGCCGCGCGGTCCGGCTACCTGTCGACCCGGCATCTGTTGCTGCTGATCGTGTTTGCGATCGGCTGGGCAGGCGCCGGCGCCATATCGCTCGGCGAGGCCTTGAGCGAGGCGACCCGTGAGCGGCCGCGCCGTCTCACGCCGCCGGCGGCCCGCGGCGCGGTGATCGCAGCGGTCGTCTTGGCCTGCTTGCCGGCCTTGGCCCGGCCGCTGCATGCCAGCCGCATCAATCATCGCGAGGCGGCCGACTGGTTGACCAAACATTCGAATCAAAACGACGTCGTGCTCGACAGCCGCGGTTGGACCGCGCTCTATACGGGCCGTCCCACCTATCGTTACGAAGCAGCGCAGGCTGCGTTCAGCGATCCGCGGTTGGCCTATGTGGTGATCGAGCAAGCCGAGTTGGACGCGGCCAGCCCGCGGGGCGAGACGATGCGGCGGCTTTTGGCGCAAGCGGCCGAGCCGGCGGCCCGCTTTTCCGCTCCTGGGGCGAATCCCCAGCGCGACGTCGTCGTGCATCGCTGGCGACCGCAACATTTTCAAGCATTGGGAGATCGGCTTCATGCGAGATAATGTCCGAGCTTTCGTTCGCCTGGCGGCCGAGTCGTTTGCCTTGCGAGGGCCGATCTACGAATTCGGTTCCTATCAGGTCGATGGCCAACAGGCCTCGGCCGATTTACGGCCCCTGTTTCCCGGCCAAGACTACGTCGGGTGCGATTTGCGGTTCGGTCCCGGCGTCGATCGGGTCGAAGATCTCGCGAACCTGAGCCTCGCCGACGGAACAGCCCCGACGATCATCTGCGTGGAGACGCTGGAACACGTCTTCGAGGCGCGCAAGGCGGTCGAGGAGATGGTGCGGGTGTTGAAACCGGGCGGCATCATGCTGGTTGCGGCGCCGCTGGATTTCCATATCCACGATCATCCCAGCGACTATTGGCGGCTCACGCCGAGTTGTCTCGAGCGCTTGCTGTCGCCGCTCGACGGCGCGTTGGTCGGCTGGCAAGGCAGCGACAAATTCCCGCACACCGTCTTCGGAATCGGCTGCAAAGCGCCGCTGGGGGCCGGTTTCGTCCGCGGGGCCAGCCAATTCATCGAGGGCTATCAACGCTGGGCCGCCGTCGCCGCCGCGATCGAGCCTTGGCCGCGGCGGTTCAAACGCTGGGCGGCCCAGTGGCTCGGCAACAAATCGGAACATTATCGCCGCCGAGACTATCACCAGGTGCGTTTCGCTTTTCACTTGCCCGTCGGCCGCGATTGGAAACAAGAACTGTTGCATCTGCCGCACGCCGACGCCAATGCGGGCGCCAGGCTCGATTTGATCTGATCGGCGCCGCGACCAAGCATTAGCACCAAGGACGCACCATGAAGTCGACGAGCCTAACCGCCCCCCGAGTGCTCGTGATCGGACTCGATGGCGCCACCTATGACTTGCTCGTTCCCTGGGCCGCTTCGGGCCACATGCCGAATCTGGCGAAGTTGATGCAGACTTCGGCCCTGGCGGTCGTCAATTCCACCAAACCCTATATCACTCCGGTGGCTTGGACGACGTTCCAAACCGGCTGCGACCCGGCCGAGCACGGGATTCTCGATTACCGCTATCTCGACCATCGCCGGCGGCGGCTGCTGTTGAATCATGCCGGCCGGATTCCCTGCCCTACCTTGTTCGAAACGGTTTCGGCCGGCGGCGGCGAGGTCGTGTCGTTGAACCTGCCGATGACCTATCCGGCGTGGGCCACGACGCGCGGGATCGTGGTCGGCGGACTCGACAGCCCTTCGATCGAAGCCGCCTTGGCGCCGTATCCGGAATTCGCCGCGCGGCTCAAGGCGACGGGAGCGCGCTACGACCTATCGACCGTTTGGCGCCGCAAGCCAACCACGTTCGAAGAACTTTCCGAAGGCGTCGCCCAGACCGAAGCCAGCTTCCGAGGGCAAGCGACGGCGGCGCGCGTCGCCGACCGCATGACCGACTGGCGGTTGATGGTGGTGCAGTTTCAGGTGCTCGATGCGTTGCAGCATCGCTGCTGGCACCTGCTGGGCGGCGAGTCGGACGAACAGGCCCCCAGCGCGTGGCGAACCAAGGCCCGGCAGGCGCTCGCCGCTTTGGACGAGAGCTTGGGCGAACTGATGGAGTTGGCTTCGCGCCGCGGCGCCGCGGTGGTGGCGCTCAGCGACCACGGTTTCGGTCCGTTCCGCGAAAAGATCACGCTCCCCGAACTGCTCGCTCGCCGGGGACTATTGAAGTTGCCCGGCTGGAGCGCCAAGGGAACTTACCATCTGCGGCGCGGCGGCTGGAAGCTGCGCAAGATTCTGTGGCGCCGTTTCCGCCCGGGGTGCAGCACGGCCCAACTGACGCGCCCGTTGGACAGCTTGTTGCCGGTCGATTGGCGTCGTAGCGTGGCCCTGGCGCTGCACGGTGATTTGGGCGGCTTGATCTATCTCAATGCTCCCGAACGATTCGGCGGCGGGCCAGTAAGCACTCCGCGGCAGCGCGAGCAAGTCCTGGCCGATACGGCGGCCGCGTTTCGCGAAGCGCGGCATCCGGAAACCGGCGAGCGACTATTCGTCGAAGTTACG
>DATNEC010000367.1:0-2586 GCA_035606815.1 Pirellulales bacterium | reverse complement strand
ACGAGCGGCGTCGGAACGACCCAGCCTTCGGCCGGTTGCAAACGGACCGTCGGGTCGAGATTCAATAGTTGGGCGAGCCGCGACGAAGCCATCAGCAATTCGCCTTCGGTCACCATCAGATCGGTTTCGCGCTTGCCCAATTCGGTCGCCGCCCGGTCGGCGTCGGCTTGCCGCCCCTGCCCGGTGCGGGCGTAGGCCGCGGTCAGCCGAGCGATCTCGGCCGCGTCGTCTCGTATGCGGATGGCGATCGCCCGGCGGCCGGCCGATTGCAAGAGCTCGACGTAGGCCAGCGAGACTCGCTTGAGCACCTCGTTGCGGACCGCCTGGCTGCTGAACTGTTGTTGGCGGACGGTTTGTCGCGCGACCAAATACGTGAAAATGCCTTGCGAGATGTTCTGGTTCCACATCACGCCGGGGATATTCACCGAGCCGGCCGCCACGGCGTTGGCGCCGGCGCCGACATAGAGGGCGCTGCGGCTCAAGTTAAGAATGTGACCGCTCGATTGTTGGACCGGACCGCTGTGTGCATCGAAGTTCATGCCGGCGTTCAAGTTCGGCAGAATCTGGGCGGCGGCGAACTGCCGGATGGCGGCCGTTTCGGTCACGCGCTCGCGAGCCAGCATGATCTCCGGGTTTCGGACGCCAGCGAGATCGAGCGCGCTGGCCAGATCGATCGTCGTGACGCCTTCCTGCGCGCCGAGGTTGAATCGTTGCGCGCCAGCCGGCGGCGCGTCCTGTGTCCTCTGCGTCACCCGGCTGACGGTTCGCACGGGCGCCTGGGCCGGCGGGGGGGGCGGGGGGCGAAATCTCGGCGGAGGAGGCGCCGCGATGCCCAAAGAAGCCGCGCCCAACATTCCGGCGCCGCTGATCCAACTGATCCACTTCCGAGAGTTGCGGGAGACTCGCATATTGCGTCACCTCGTGCCAATCATTGTCGGATGCTTTTGCGTCGAAACCCGGCTATCTGGCGAAACCGGGCCAACCCCTATAGCAGTCTTCGGTCGAGCTTCGCGCAGGAAATAACGGTTTCCCATGCCGCCGAAAGCCTGTAGTGCCGCCTAGGCAAGCTTTGTCGCGGGGCGCTGAAAAGATGTGTCGATTGATCGCAGGAATCCGTGCGCCCCCTGCGCTCCGCCATGCGGCGACTCGTTCACGCCGTGCGGGTTGCCCGAGTTGCGACGCAAACACGTCACATGCAGTTAAGCGTAGTGGCGCCGGATTGCCGCGAGACGGCGGTTCTACCGGCTGCGCAGCCAGCAATCCAAAAGCGCCACGAAGGAGCGTGAACAAAAATTGGTCATCGAGCAGTCGGGCGAGCGGCGAGCAGTGACTAGTTTTTGCTCAGTGAAGGGGCGCCGAAAACTTCGCAAGCCGTCTTCAGAACATTACTTTTCGTCCATGAGCGGGCCGCATATGGGCCGATCGAAAGCTGGGCCAACCCTGGCAGGTATAGCCGCAGCAACGACTTGCAGGACTGTAAGGACCGATCTACGACGGCTTACTTGTGGTGCATTTCGCCGCTCGGCGGCAATCGTTGGCACGCCCATTGCTAGCTGATAAGGTTAGCCACCAGATCTATTCCGCCGCGGCGAATGCCCGCCCGAGGTCGCCTGCCTGTTCAGCCAACTTCCAGCAAATTCGAAGCTAGAGTTGGAAGCCTTGACTCCGAGAGTTGGCATTCTGTTGGACCGGCGGAAAAAAACCAGGAGAGTCTTTCCGTGTCAAAGCCATGGATCTTGCTAACCGTAATCGTAGTCTGCGCGGCGATCGGCGGCGCGTTTGTCATGTTGGACGCCCATGGAGCCGCCGAAGCGGCCAATTCCGACGAGCACGATGAACCGGCCGCGCGTCGCACCAGCGCGGTGCAGGTCGAGGCCGTCGTCCCCGCGACGGGCGGACTCGAGCGAACGACCACTCAGCCTGGTTCGATCATTCCGGACAAATCCGCCGATTTGTTCGCCAAGGTCTCGGGGTATTTGGATGAGCAAAGCGTTGATATCGGCGATGAGGTGAAGAAGGGGGACGTTCTGGCCAAGATCGATATGCCCGAGCTTCACAAGCAAGTCGATCGCAGCAAGGCCGCGGTCGATCAGGCCAAGGCGCAGGTCGTGCAAGCCCAGGCCCGCGTGACCACCGCCGAAGCGGACTGGAAAGCCGCCAAGGAGATGATCAAGCTGCACGAGGCGAACGTCGAAGACGCGCAGTCGATGTTCAACTTTCGCACGAAGGTCTTCAACCGCTTTCAACAACTGGTCGCCGAAAAGGCCATCGACTTAAAACTGGTCGACGAAAAGGAAGAGCACATGCATGCGAGCGCGGCGGCTCTGACTTCGGCGAAAGCCTCCGTGCTGAGCGCCGAAGCCCAAGCCGCGGCCTCCGAGGCCAAGATCGACCAGGCCAAGGCCGACTTAGTGAATGCAAAGGCGATGGTCGAGGTGGCCGAAGCCCAATGGCAAAAGGACATCGTGCTGGCCGAATACACGGTCATCAAGTCCCCTTACGACGGGATCGTGACGGCGCGGCACTATTGGCCCGGCGACTTCGTGCAGGCCCGCGACCAGGGCGCGGCCTTTCCGATGTTGACGG
>DATNEC010000366.1:0-6019 GCA_035606815.1 Pirellulales bacterium | reverse complement strand
TCGCATTGGGCGCAGACGGCCGGCTACGCCGTAAAGCTCTGCCGCACGGGTTTCCAGGCCCTGCAAGCCGCGACCGCGTTCCGGCCCGACGTGATCCTGCTGGACTTGGGCCTGCCCGACATCGACGGCTGGGAGTTGGCTCGGCAGTTGAAGGCCGACCCCGTCGTTTCGGAGGCGCTGATCATCGCCGTATCCGCATACCAAACCACAGCGGACAAACGCCGCTCGGAACAGGCTGGCATCGCTTATCACTTGGGCAAGCCGGTCCACCAGGCCGAACTGTTAGGCTTGTTGGCCCAAGCGGCCGGCTGATCGCATGCGGAACTGGGCGTCGCCCCCTCTCGTCGATTCCGAGGTTTTTCGCGCCCGGTAGATGGCCGGCGGGCGCGGCTTATAATGAGAACCTGCCTTTTCCGTTCGCAGCCCCCCTTGCCTCCGCTTTGCGTCTCTGTCGTCCGTCTTCGCCATTCACCGCACCGCCTTTCGCCATGCCGCAAGCCGATCCCGACGCCGACAAGATCGAAGTCATCCGGGCCGATTTTCCCCGCGGCCCGTTCAAGGCGGCCCTGTTCGATTTCGACGGCACGTTGTCGCTCATCCGCCGGAACTGGCAGCAGGTGATGATCCCGATGATGGTCGACGTGCTGGTCGCCACGGAAACGGCCGAAACGCGCGAGCAGTTGTCCGAGCACGTCGAAGAGTACGTGATGCGGCTCAACGGCAAGCAGACCATCTACCAGATGATGCAATTGGCCGACGAGGTCAAGGCCCGCGGCGGGGCGCCGCGCGAGCCGCTGGCCTACAAGCACCAGTATCACGATCTGTTGTGGGAACAAATCGGCGAGCGCGTGGCCGGGCTGAAGCGAGGCGCCCTTCAGCCGGAAGAGCTGACCGTGCCCGGCTCGCACCGCCTGCTTGAGCGGCTCGCGTCGCGCGGGCTGACGCTGTATCTCGCCTCGGGCACCGACTTGAAATATGTGCAGGACGAACTTCAGGCGCTCCAACTCGACCATTTCTTCGGCCCGCGCGTTTACGGCGCCCTCGATAACCACCAGGCGTTCTCCAAGGCGATGATTATCGAGCAGATCATCGCCGACACGGGCGTGGCCGGCCGCGAACTGCTGGCGTTCGGCGACGGATACGTCGAAATCGAGGAAACTCGCCGCGTCGGCGGAGTGGCGATCGGCGTCGCCAGCGAAGAAGAAACCCGGCGCGGCGTCAACGCCTGGAAGCGGAACCGGTTGCTGCGGGCCGGCGCCGACATCATCATCGCAGATTATCGACGACAGGAGGAATTGTTTGAGATTCTGGGGTTGTGAATTGAAAAGACCCGCCGATCCGACCCTCGGCAATTGACCCATTTTCCAAACAAAAGCGCCATGCTTCCTCAATTCGACCGCGGCCGATTGCAGATCAAGCCGCTCGCCGAGCGGCAACACGATATCCGGCACCAGGCTTTGCTCGCCCTCGACGATCCGCCGCCGCCGCTCGGCGCCGAGGAAATGGAATCGATCGGCATCCTCGGCCAGCGGCTCGCGGCGGCCAAGAAAAGTGGCGCCGCCCGCTTGATGCTGATGGGCGCCCACGTGATCCGCGCGGGCGTCGGCCGGCAGTTGATCGACATGCTCGAGCGCGGACTGATCACGCACATCGGCATGAATGGCGCCGGGCCAATCCATGATTACGAGCTGGCCAAGATCGGCGCCACGTGCGAAAGCGTGGCCCGCTACATTCGCAGCGGCGAATTCGGCCTGTGGCGCGAAACGGGCGAAATGAACGACGTCGTCGCGCGCGGCGCCAGCGAGGGCCTGGGGCTTGGCGAAGCCCTGGGCCGCGAGATCTTGGAAGGCGATTTTCCGCACAAAGACACAAGCGTGCTGGCGGCCGGCTATCGGTTGGGCGTGCCGATCACGGCGCACATCGGCATCGGCTACGACATCTTGCACGAGCATCCGAATTTCGATCCGGCGGCTTACGGTACGGCCAGCTATCGCGACTTCCTCAGCGTTTGCCACACCGTGGCCAACCTCGAAGGCGGCGTATTTTTGTGCTTCGGGACGGCCGTGATGGGGCCGGAAGTCTATCTCAAGGCGCTGGCGATGGCCCGCAACGTGGCCCATCAAGACGGCCGGCAGATTTGTCATTTCACCACGGCCGCCTTCGATTTGATTCCGATCTCGGGCGACCGCGAGCGCGAGGCGCCGAAGTCGAACCCCCAATATTATTATCGCCCCTGGAAGACGATCCTGGTGCGGACGGTCGCCGACGGCGGAGAGAGCTTTTACGTCTGCGGCGACCATCGCGCGACGGTCCCCCAATTGCGCCTGGCGGCGCTGGCGGCGGAGGCCGGCAAGTGATTTCGCTCGAGCGCCTCGAAACCTTGCTGGCCGTATTTCCACGGCTCGAAATCGCGCTGGTCGGCGATCTGTTTCTCGACCGCTATTTGGATATCGATCCGGAGCTCGAAGAGCGCTCGATCGAGACGGGGCTGGAGGCCTATCAGGTCACGCGCGTCCGCAACAGCCCCGGCGCCTTGGGCACGGTGATCAACAACCTGGCGGCGCTGGGCGTCGGCCGTCTGACGCCCGTCACCGTGCTGGGCGACGACGGGCAGGCATTCGATCTGGAGAAGGTGCTCGCCGCGCTGCCGGTCGACGCCCGGCACGTCGTGCGCGACCCGGCCCGGCTGACGCCGACCTATACCAAGCCCATGCGGCGCGACGCGAGCGGCGCCTGGCGCGAATTGAACCGGCTCGACCTGCGCAATCGGGCGAAGATGAGCGGCACGACGCTCGAAAAACTACTGGCTTGCGTCGATCGGGCGTTCGCCGACAGCGACGGCCTGATCGTCGTCGATCAGGTGAACGAGGACGACTGGGGCGTGGTGACTGGCGAAGTGCGCGAACATCTTGCGGCGCTGTGCCGCGCGGCGCCCGAAAAGCTCGTGTTCGTCGACAGCCGGGCCCGCGTCGCGCAGTTCGATTTCGGCGTTCTCAAGCCGAACCTCGCCGAGTGCCTGGCCGGCCTGGGCCGCGCCGACGACGCCGATTCGGTGCAGGCCGACGAAGCGACGGCGCACGAGGCCGCTCGGCGCCTGTCGCAAACGACCGGCCGCCCGCTGTTTTGCACCCTGGGCCGGCGAGGCATGTTGGCCGTCGGCTTCGGCCAGGCCGGCGCGCGCCTAGAGGCAATTGATATCCCGGCTTATCCAGTCGAAGGACCGATCGACATTGTCGGCGCGGGCGATAGCGCCACGGCGGGCATCGTGGCCTCGCTGCTGGCTGGCGCCTCGCCGGCCGAGGCGGGGGCCGTCGGCAATCTTGTGGCGTCGATTACGATCCGGCAGTTGGGCACGACCGGCACGGCCAGCCCGGCGCAGCTTGTCGCCCGTTGGCAAGAGTGCCACGGCGCCGCGTCGCCCGACTCTCATTCAACCATGCAGTAAGCTACGCTCTAAGGGAGCGAGTTCGGCTTTGCGCCGGCACGATTGTTGCATTCGGTACGTCCCCGACATCCGAACTCGCTTGATTTTAGTCCGGTTGCAGCACCCTCATCCGTTTCGAGGAGGTCAAGGCGTGGCTAAATCAAAGCCAGAAACCCAAACCGACGAACCCGGTCCCTTCGAGAGCCTTGGGAAAAAGATCGACGAGCGGCCTGAGATCCAGGCGGCCGAGGAGGCTGTTCGCCGCGCACGCGAAGAGTTCGACAAAGCCCAAGAACTTTACTACCGGCTCCGAGAAGAGGCCAGCGAGGGCTTCGAGCACTTGCGCGAAAAAAACCTCGGCGACATGATCCAAGGAGTGATGTGTTTCGTGCGCAAAAATCCCGGCCCTGGCGTGCTGATCGCCGCCGCGGTCGGCTTTTGCCTGGGGCGCCTGTTCGGCCGCCGCTAACCGTCCGCCCGAAGAACGCCCATGACGCCTCGACGATCCATCGATGTCGAACACGAAGAAGCCAAACGCCGGCTACGCGCCGAAGCTGCGCGTCTGCGCCGCCGCATCGATCGTCATCTCACCGGAGTTTCAAGTGAGACCTCGCGGCTGATGTCCTGGCAAACTTACGTCAAGCGCTACCCGCTGGCGACGCTGTCGGCCGCGTTTGGCGTCGGTCTGGCTGTCTCGGCCGGGATTTCTCGCAGCAACTGGAAGCGGTGGCTGGCCGGCAAACTGTTCTCGACCGCCGTGGCCGGCGTCAAGGCTGGAGTGCTCAGCGACATCATCGGCGCCTGGCAACAAGGCCGAAACGGCCGCTCGACGGCGGAACCGTTCGAGGCGACCCCCTATGCGACAGGGCCGCGGTCCGAAGTTTGAGATCCGAGATCTGAGATCTGAAAGCCGCGATGCCCAGGTTCACGGATCGCTATAGAAGGTGAGCAGAATATGGAGAGCGATCGAGAACCGCTGTTCGCGGGCATCAAAGACGAAAGCTCGCGGCTCAAGTCTGACGTCGTCGAGTTGCTGCGCGTGCGTTGGCAATTGGGCAAGCTCGAAGCCCAAACCGCCGCCAACTCGATTCGCGGCCTGGCGATCGCGGCGGCGGTTGCCGCGCTGCTCGCGCTCGTCGCCTTGCCCGTGCTTGTCGTCGCGCTCGCCAAAGCGCTCGACGGCCTGGCGGGCGTTCCCTTCGCCGGTTGGGCGGCGATCTTCGGCGGCGGAATGTTGATCGTCGCTTTGGCAGTGGCTTGGTTCCGCTATCGGCGGTTCCGAGCGGAGTTCGCCGGCTTCGAGCAATCGCTTGAAGAGCTGCGAGAAGATTTTGTCTGGCTTGAAGAACGCCTGACTCGGCGTCCGCATCAGCACAACGGGCACGCGCGGCAAGGATGAACCCCGGATGTCCGACCGGGAGAAAGTCCTCGCAAAGCGACTCTTTTTGACGGATTCCTCGCGGCGAACCATCCCCGCTTGATTGCGGGGAGCGCATCCGGCAAGATATACTCTGTTTCGTCGGGCGTGGCCAATCGCTGTCGGGCCGAGATCTTGCTGTTTGGCTCTCAAGGCGATTATCGGCGACGTCGCAAAAAGGCCGCGGGCGTAGCTCAGTTGGTAGAGCGCTAGCTTCCCAAGCTGGATGTCGAGGGTTCGAGTCCCTTCGCCCGCTTTGAACATAAACATTGCCGAAATCATGCTTTAGATTACCCGCCGGCGGTCGGCGGTGCGGCCCAAAAGTTCTGCGAAAAACGGTACATGTACCGTCGAACTGCAGATGGGAGCCCGCACATGCCTCGCAAACCTCGCCAGCCCTCCTACAGACGCCACAAGGCCCGCAACTCCGCCGTCGTCACGATCAGCGGGCAGAATCACTATCTCGGCCCCTACGACTCGGCCGAGAGCCACGCCAAATACGCCGACCTGATCGGCAAATGGCGCACGACCCAGGGGATTTGCCCGCCCGAGGCAGCGTCGGCTGCCACAACGCAATTGACGTTAACTGTCGCGGAACTGATTCTCGCGTATTGGAAATTCGCAAAGGGCTACTACGTCAAGGACGGGCAGCCGACGGGGCAGCTGAGCGTCGTCAAACCCGCGCTGCGCTACGTTCGGTCGGGCTATGGCCCGCGGCTGGCCAAAGATTTCGGCCCCCTGGCTCTGCAATCGCTCCAGGAGCGGATGATCGCCGACGGGCTCTGCCGCTCGTACATCAATGGCCACACTCGCCGTATCAGGCTGATGTTCAAGTGGGGCGTCTCCAAGCAGCTTGTGCCGCCCGAAGTGCATATGGCCCTCTCCGCAGTCTCGGGAATCAAGAAGGGACGATCGAACGCCCGGGAGTCAAGTCCGGTCCAGCCAGTGCCTGCCGAACAAGTTCAAGCTACGCTCCCCTTTCTTCCGAAGGTGGTTGCCGACATGGTCCGCTTTCAGCGGCTGACCGGCTGTCGGCCCGGGGAAGTCTGCGCCTTGCGTCCGCGCGACGTCGACCGATCGAGCAACGACTGGATGTACCGCCCCACCGGCCATAAGACGGAACACTTGGACCGAGACCGCGTCATTTTCATTGGACCGCGGGCGCGCGAAGTCTTACT
>DATNEC010000323.1:0-3553 GCA_035606815.1 Pirellulales bacterium | reverse complement strand
TCGCCAAGCACGGGCACGGGGCGGCCTTGCCAATCGGTATAGACGGCCTGCCCGACCGTGTCTCCTCGCTCGTCGCAGAACTCGACGAACACGCCCGACGCCATCGCTTTTCTTAAACCACCATCCATGATGCGCAGCCTCCTGACTTGGCTAGAATTGACGCGGCCATTCCCTTGACCCCAGAAAAGCATAGCGAATCGATCGCGTCGCTGTAAAGCGAATCTTTCGCCGTCGATCCTACCGCGCGGGCAGTTGGAGCTATTGGGTCGCTTGGCTCGGCCGCGCGGCAAGATGCTTGTCGAACCAATCGCCGATGATCTGAAAGCTGTCGGCGAATTGCGGACCGCCATGCATGGCGCCGGTCTTGACGACGAGTTCCGCGGGCACGCCGGCTTCCTTGAGCTTGTCGATGATCAGCTCGGCCTGTTGGATCGGCACGAGCTTGTCGGCGTCGCCGTGGATAATCAACGTCGGCGGATCGTCGGCCGTGGCGTGATAGAAGGGAGAAATTTGCTTGCCGATTTCCTGCCGCCTCGCTTCGTCGGTGATTCGCTCGAACCGCTTCGTCTTCGGATCGAAGACGTTGAAGTCGAACGGCGCCACGAAGTTTTGCAAAGTCCCATTGCCCAGCGCAATCTCGCCCGGCTTGCCGTAATTGAGAAAATCGGTCGGCGGAAACAGGCAGCCGACGGCCTGCACGCGGCTGCTGACGCGGTCGATGGGGTCGGCCGCTTTTTCATCGCCCAAATCGCCCGCCGTGCCTTGCATCAGCGACAAGTGTCCGCCCGCCGACCCGCCGGTGATGCCGATCCGCGCGGGATCGATCTTGTAATCGGCTGCATGCGCGCGGATGAACCGCACCGAGCGGTTCAGATCGGCGATGCATTCGGGGATGGTGTATCTCGGCTGGCTGCCATGCACGACCGCGAACACCGTGTAGCCGCGCTTGAGGAATTCGGCGGCGAGGGCCGGCTGAATCCTCTGATGATCGGAGATCCAGCCTCCGCTGACGACGAAGATCACCGCCGCGCCGTTGGCCTTTTCTTTGGGCGCGAACACGTCGAGCGTCAGCGCCGAGCCGAACTTGCGGCCGTAGACCACGTCTTCGGCGTGCGTAAACGGCGCCGGGGCGAGTTGCGCCTGCGAGCTGGCCGTCACGCCAGGCCAGTCGTCGGTGCGGAAAGGCGTGAGCGGCAAACCGTCGGCGCCGTACACGTTCGAGATCGGATTATCGGCCCACGCGTAGCGCACCGCGACAGGCTCCTTGACCTGGTCCGACGAGACCTCGATCTGGCTCGGTCCGATAATCTTGGCGCTGGCCCAGACGAATTTCCTGTCGGCCCCGGCGATGGCGAAACCGCGCGGCTCGTGTACGTCGAACAGCCGCAATCCGCCGGCGGCGTGGTCGAGGGTGATCACGATCTTGCCGTCTTTCTTCTCCATCGACTTGTACTGCGGGCTGTGGTAGGGAACCTGCACGCCGTAATCGCGGGCCAGCGCCCAGCGGGCCAGCCGCTTGCCGACGTCCTGCTTGTTGCGCGGGTGGATGTCCTTGCCTTCGCCAATGTCGATGATCACCGCCTCGCCCGTGTTCGGCAGTTTGCTCATGGTCATCGTCTGCGCTTCGCGCAGCTCGGCCCAGGCGCTTTCGGCGGGGGCGGGCGTTTCGGCCAAGAAATCGGCCAGTTGCACCCAATAGAACGGGAAATCGCCAATGCCCCACTCCTTGCGCCAACTGGAGATCATCAGCGGGAACAGGTCGCGATATTGATACGCGCGGCCGGCGTTCGACTCGCCCTGATACCAGATCGCCCCGCGAATGCCGTAGCCGATGGTCGGCTTGAGCACGCCGTTATAGATGTTGCCCGGCCGATGATTGCCGAACATGGCGCCGTCCGGGTTCGGCGGCGCTTGGGGGGCCGGCTTGCCTTCGCTCTTGGCCTTTTCGACCTCGACTTTCCATGCGGCGAGCTTCGCCGGGTAGTCGGCCTTGGCTTGGGGATAATCTTTCTCGATCTGCGCCCAGCCTTCCAGCAGGGGCCCATATTTTCCGTCGGCCACCAGCACGTCTCGCGAGATCCAGGCTTCGCAGGCCGACCCGCCCCAGGCGTCGTCGATCAGCCCGACCGGCACGCCCAGCGTCTGGTGCAACTGCCGGCCGAAGAAGAAGCCGACGGCCGAAAACTGCTTGACCGTCTCGGGCGTGCATGGCTCCCACTGGCCCGTGAAATCGGACTGCGGCTCTTGCGTGCCGACCTGCGGCACCGAGATCAACCGGATCTGCGGAAAGTTGGCGGCCAGGCTTTCCAGGTCGCCGTCGTTCGATTGGCCGACGGCCATGCCCATGTTCGACTGGCCCGAGCAGAGCCAGACCTCGCCGACCAGCACGTCGTCGAGCTTGATCTCGTTCTTCCCCTTGACCGAGAGCGTGTGCGGACCGCCGACCTTGAGCGGATCGAGCGTGATGAGCCACTTGCCGTCGTCGCCTGCTTTGGCCGTCTTGGTCTGGTCGGCAATGGTCACGGTGACTTCCTCGCCCTTATCGGCCCAACCCCAAACGCGGTCGGCTTGGCCCTGCTGCAAAACCATGTGACTGGTGAAGATCGCGGGCAGCTTCACGTCGGCCGAAGCGGCGCCGCTCAGCAGTAGAGGCAGGGCCGCGGACAAGCCGCAGAGCAAGCGAACATGCGAAAGCTTCGCGTGGCGGATCATGGGTGGTTCCTAATGCTGGTCGGAGGGATTCAGTCGGGTGTGGGATTAGTGTAATTGACCGAGGAGGCGGATTCCACCTACCCGGCGACCCGGCTCGCCCCTCCCGGCCGAGGGCGGCCGGACCACATTTCGCCGGGGGCCATCTTGGCGGGCGTAGTCCTCTATAATAACGTAGCGGCCGAAGACGCGCCCACGAAGCCATCCACAAGGGAAAGGACATCGCACGCCATGACCGCGGTCAATCGCGAGAAGCAAATCAAGGAAGCCGAGGAATTGTTGGGCGACGGCGCCGAGGCGATCGGCTTCGCCAAAGGACTTTACTTCGGCCGCTATCTCGGCCGCAAACTGCTGCCCTATCCCGATCTGACCGCGGACGCCCGGGCCAGTGAGTTGTGCGAGCAGGTACGGCGGTTCTGCCTGGAAAAAGTCGATCCGGTCGCGATCGACCGTGACGCGAAAATTCCCGACGAAGTGGTGCAGGGGCTCGGCCGGCTCGGCGTGCTCGGGGCTTGCCTGCCAAAAAGCTGCGGCGGGCTGGAAATGAGCCAGACCTCCTATTGCCGGGTTCTCGAAGTTCTGGGCGGGCATTGCGCCAGCACGGCGCTGTTCGTCAACGCTCACCACTCGATCGGCCCGCGGGCCTTGGTCTTGTTCGGCACGCCGGCCCAGCAAGAGCGCTGGCTGCCGAAGCTGGCCAGCGGCGAATGGATCAGCGCCTTCGCCCTGACCGAGCCCGAGGCCGGCAGCGACGCCGCCAACGTGCAAACCGCCGCCACGCCGACGCCCGACGGCAAGGGCTATCTGCTCAACGGCCAGAAGCGCTGGATCACCAACGGCTCGC
>DATNEC010000312.1:0-4328 GCA_035606815.1 Pirellulales bacterium | reverse complement strand
CGGCCACGGCTTTGCCCGGCCCCGACCCCCACAGGTTGCAGCGTTCGCGGTCCATCGTGTCGCCCCAGGGAAATTTGCGCTGCCACTGCTGCTTGTCCGACAGCGGCACCGGCCAACTGCCGGCCTTGAACCATTCGGCCTCGGTCGGCAACCGCTTGCCGACCCAGCGGGCATAGGCCGCGGCTTCGTACCAACTGATGCCGACGACCGGAAAGTCCTCTTCGCCGCGAGGGAACTTGCCGTGCTTCCAAAATCGCGGCCCCGGCGTCCCAGTCGCGTCGACGAAGTCGAACACGGCGGTCCAGATCTGCGGATCCCAGATCGACATCTGCTCGTAGCCGCCCGCCTCGACGAAGGAGAAGTACTCCCGGTTCGTCACCGGATAGCGATCGAGCAGCATTGCCTCGACGTATCGCGTGTCTGCCGCGGCGCCGGCCGCTTCGTCGTCCGCGGCGGCGCCGTGACTCGGTCCCAGCGAAACGTTGCCCGCGGGCACGAGCGCCATCTGGCGTTCCAAGTCGTCGCGCGCTCGCTGAAACTGCCGCGGCGTCAGGTTCGAAACGAGTTGCCGCCGCAGCAACAGCGCATAGCGGCGCCGCGCCAACATGCCCTCGACCAGCGAACTCAAATCGTTGGGATCGAGCGGCGCGGCGGGCGACTCCCCGGCCAAGGGCTCTTGACCGGCCGCCCCATCGCGCGCGGCGCGCGATTTTGCCAGGCTGCCGCGGCACAGCCGCCGCCCCAGCCGCCCCAAGTGGTTTCCGATTGCCCTGATGATGCGTTTCATGGTAGCCACCGCTCGAAGCGAAAGTCCTATTTACTGGTCTTCTTGCCGCCGGTGCGGCGCCGGGCGATATCTTTTTGCAGCATGTCGAATTGGGCCATCACCGATTCCAACATCGGATCGCCTCCTCCTGCCGCGACCTGCGCGGCCGCGGCCGGGACCGCTTCGGCCGGGGCGGGCGTTTTCGCGGGCGAAAGCGTCTGCACCTCCAGCAGCTTTCGCAACTGCTTGAATTCTTTCGACCACTCGCTGCGTTCCTGGGCCGTCCGCTGCTTTTCGCTCGACGCGGTTTCCGCCATCTCGACGACGCGGCGGCGGACCGTTTCCAACTCCGCCTCCAGCATGGCGCGCTCGTGCTGCAAGTCGCGCACCTGGTCTCGCCAAGCGCCATCGGATTCGCTGGCGTTCGCCGAACGGCCCGATTGATCCAGCAGTTCGGCGCGGGCCGCCGCCAGTTCGCCGCGCACCTTGGCCAGTTCGGCGTTGGCGTCGGCCAGCCGGCTGATTTGACCGCGGGCCTCGCCCAGTTCTTGTTCGAGCGCCGCTCGCTGCTGTTCCAGTTCGGTCGAACGGGCGATCTGCGCGCGGGCCGAACTCAACTCTTGCTCCAGCGCGGCGACCGCGGCCTTGGTCTCGCCGGCGACCCGCTCGGGCTGCCGCAAGAGTTCGGCGCGCACTTCGGCCAGTTCCGCCGTTACGTCGGCCAAGCGGCCGATTTGCGCCCGAGAGGAGGCCAACTGCTGTTCTAGTTCCGAGCGGTCTCGCTCCACGCTTTCGAGCTGGCTCAACAGGGCGGTCGTCGCCGTGCCGGTCTCGCTCACGCCCGCCTCGCGCAGCCGCGCGAATTCGCCGCGGGCCTCTTCCAGTTCGGCCTGGGACTTCTCCAGACGCTGCGAGTGTGCTTCGATTTGCTCGGCGTCGCGCTGCAGGCATTGGCGCTGTTCTTCGAGCGCCTGCCACTCGGCCTTCAACTCCTCCGCGGCGGACTCGTGCTTGCGGCGGTCGGCATGGAACGTGCGGTCTCGTTCCTCCAAGGCGGCGCGAAGCCGCTCCAACTCTTCCAACTGATCGACGACGAATTCCTCGAAACTGTCGCCGCCGGCGCGTACCTTGGCCAACGTCATTTCGACATCGGGCCAAAGGGCGGCTTGTGAGAGGAGGTCAGAGGCCACGGCAATCAAAAGAACCGTTCGAGGAAGCCGCACGGGATCTCGTCCGAACGTCCGAGACTCCCCGACGACATGAATTCCGTCCAATTCCTAATTCGCGGACGCACGAAAGCGAACCTCGGCGAGAATTGCCGCCAGGCCGCGCCTGCCGGTCCGAGCCACGCTTCGTTCGGCCGCCACAAGGAACTCTAGGTCAGTCCCGGAGAAGGTGCAAATACCTGTCAGTATTTACTTTGCGAAGATTTTCCCCGACGTTCGGCGGGGTCGAGCCGGCGAAGGTTAACTCGGCTGGCGCCAATCGCTTTGGGCGAAAATGGGCTACGTCGGCAAGCAGCCGAGACTTGCATCGCGGTGCGAATGTGCCATCCTGGTAGGTTCAAAAGACGCTTTGGTTCCGTAGATTGACCTTCTTTGACGTTTCTTGCAGGAGACTATTGCATGCCGATTCCATCGTACCGGGGCTTCTTCGCGACGCTCGTAGCGATCGCTACAGTCGCACTGGCCGTCACAGCCGCAAGTCCCGCTTCGGCGGCGGGTCGCTTGGCCTCGTTCCGCGCGGCCCGCGCCGCGAATGTGGAGGCCGCCAATACGTTGGCAGCCGCGAACAGCGCCGCCGCATTAAACGCCGCATCCGCGGCCCTCGATCCGGCTTGTTGCGCCCCGGCGGCGCCTTGTTGTCCGACGCCGTGCATTACCTATCGACATCACGGTCCGAAGCTGTGCTGCGGCTGCGCCCCGTCGGTCGAAACCGTGCTGACGGTGAACAATCCCTGCACCTGCTGCCCCGTGCAGATTCCGGTCTGCCTGCCCGCCTGTTGCAGCGGCGAACCTACGGTGTGCTGCGGCCGGGGACTGCTGGGCCGCACGGTGGTCACCTACGACTGGTGCTGCGGCTTCAGCGTCACGGTCCGGTTCCTGCATTCGGGCGACATCGTCGTGGTCACCCGCGGCGTCTAGGGAACCAGAGCTTTCGCATGATTCTCTGCCCGGCGGGAGCATTCAACCCGCCGGGCTTTTTGTTGCGCGGCGCATGCCTTAAACTTGAGGCCGATGCCCAGGCAACGCCACAAACATCGCAGGCGCGGCGAAAAGCAGCCGCATGCGGCCGAGACCCGCAGCGCCGACGTGCTGACCGTCGGCTGGATGCTGGTTGTGTTTACTGCGCTGGTCTGCGAAGTGGGGTTCTTCGCGACGCGCTGGTTCGCGGGCGGCGACGCCGGCGGAACTTGGGCCATGTTGATGGCCTTGCTGCTGTTCGCATCCACCGTCATCGGCTTCGTCGCGCTCCTTCTGACCCCCGTAGTCATCAAAGCCCGCCGCACGCCGCCGCCCAATCCTGTCGTCGTGTTTTCCGTCTTGGTCGGGGCCGCGCCGTGGGTCATCATCGTGATCCAAATGATGAACTCATGACGCACGGGCGAAGCCCCACGAATCCCGCGACCGATAATCCCCCCGGCTTATGACCGACGCCGCCTCGACTCCTGACGACTACGCCAAGCACGAGCACCACGAATTCCTGGCAGCCTCGGCGGCCGCCTTGGCCGACGCCGATTTGCAATCGGCCCTGTCGAAGCTAGGCGGAACGCTGGGCCAGCGCAATCGCGACGCCTTCGCCGCGCTCGGCGAGTCCGATCTGCTGCGCGAGCGCGCCCGGGCGATCAAAGACGCCACGCTGGCAGAGCTTGACCGGCACTTGGAAACGCTCGAAGCCAGCGTCCGCCGCCGCGGAGGCGAGGTGCATTTCGCCGACGACGGCGCCGCGGCCTGCCGGATCGTGCTCGATATCCTCCGCGCGCGCGGCCTGTCGCGCGTGGTCAAGTCGAAATCGATGACCAGCGAAGAGATTCACTTGAACGCGGCCCTCGAAGCCGAGCAGATCGAGACCATCGAAACCGACTTCGGCGAATACATCATCCAGGTCGCCGGGCAGCGGCCTTCGCACCTGGTGGCGCCGGCCGTGCATTTGCGGATTCCGCAGGTGGCCGAGATCCTCAGCCGCGACGCCGGCGAACCGCTGCCGGTCGATGCGGTCGAACTGGCGGCCTACGCCCGGCGGCGATTGCGATCGGCGTTCGCCGCGGCCGAAGTCGGCATCACCGGCGCCAATTTCGCCGTGGCCGAGACGGGCACGATCGTGCTCGTGTCGAACGAAGGCAACGCCCGGCTTACGACGAGCCTGCCGCGCATCCACATCGCGATCATGGGCATCGAAAAAGTCATTCCGCGGCTGGCCGATCTGCCCGTGTTTCTCAAGGTGCTGGCCCGCGCCGCGACCGGCCAAAAGCTTTCGGTCTATACGTCGCTCGTCACCGGGCCGCGGCAGGCGGGCGAATTGGACGGCCCCGACGAGGTGCATCTGGTCCTGCTCGACAACG
>DATNEC010000299.1:0-4056 GCA_035606815.1 Pirellulales bacterium | reverse complement strand
TCGCCACATTCGCTACGCGACGCGAGTCGCCCTGGAACGCCTGCCGGTCGAGCTTTGGCAGGCTCGCGTGCTCGGCGAGACGACCGACGAGGCGCTGATCACCGGCGCGGTCGGTTTGGCGCGGCAGGCCGACGCGAGCTTGCAGCCGAAGCTGCTCGCCGCCCTCGGCCGGATCGAATTCAATCGCTTGAGCGAGTTTCAGCGGCTTGAATTGCTCCGCGCCTATCAACTCGTTTTCATTCGCATGGGCGAACCCGACGACGCAGCTCGCTCGCAACTGTCGGCGAAGCTCGATCCGCTGTTTCCGAGCGATAGCGACGCGCTCGACCGCGAGTTGAGCACGCTGCTGGTCTACCTCCGTTCGCCGACCATCATCCGCAAGTTGATCGTTCTGATGCAGCAGCCTTCGCGGCACGATTTTCCGGTGACCGAGGAATTGCTGGCCCGCAACAAGGGCTATGGCGGCACGATCGCCACGATGCTTGCCCATTTCCCCGACCAGATGCAGATGCACTACGCGTTCGTGCTGCGGAACGTGAAGGACGGCTGGACGCTCGACGAGCGCAAGTCGTATTTCGAGTGGTTCGACAAGGCCCGGAAATGGAGCGGCGGGGCGAGCTTTCAGGGCTTTTTGCGGAACATCGATCGCGACGCCTTCGAGAATGCCACGGAAAAGGAACGCTTGGCAATCGAGGCCTTTGGGGCCCGCACGCCTTACCAGCCGCCTCCGTTGCCCAAGCCCGCCGGCCCGGGGCGCGATTGGACGGCCGCCGACGTCATCGGCCTGGCGGCGAAGGGCCTGAAGGGCCGCAATTTCGACCGCGGCCAAAAAATGTTCGCCGCCACGCGCTGCGTGATTTGCCATCGCTTCGCCGGCGACGGCGGCGCAACCGGCCCCGACTTGACGCAGTTGGCCGGGCGGTTCAACCTCAAGGATCTGACCGAGGCGATCGTCGAACCGAGCAAGGTCATTTCCGACCAATATCGGGCCACGGTCGTGCAAACCGCCCAAGGCGAAGTCCTTACCGGCCGGATCGTTTCGGAGGACAAGGAGTCGTTCACGCTGGTCGCCGATCCCGAAGACCCGACGAAAACCCGCCGGCTGAAGAAGTCCGACGTCGACGAGATGCAAGCCTCGCCCATCTCGCTGATGCCCAAGGACTTGCTCAAACCGCTCAGCCAGGACGAAGTGCTGGATTTGCTGGCCTATTTGCTGTCTCGCGGCAACAAGAACGACCCGATGTTCCGCAAGTGAGCGCGTTCCCTGGCGCGGCGACCTGATCTCCATTTGCAAAGGGCCGCATCGATTCGCGGCTTGAGACAAATAGAAGCAAAACAGCTCGCCCGTCCTACGTCGTGATCTCTTGAAGACCGCGGGTTTTGAGTTTTATTTGGATTCGCTTGACACTGCGATGCGGTGATTTACCATACACCTCGCCCCAGGGGGTGCGTGCGTTGCAGGGATCGCTTCCGTCCCGTCACTTCTTACTCGCCGGCAAGGCGTCAGAGGCGCACCATGAGTCATCGTCGTTATGCCAGTCCGCTGTGGTCGTGGTTTTCGGCCAACCGCAAGCGCCGCCGCGCAACTCGGGCCACCGGCGGGCGCGGCGCTCTGCCGGCGGCTTCGCCGGAATCGCGAGTTCGGCGGCTGAAGTTGGAGGGGCTGGAAGAGCGACGAGTGTTGGCGACGCTCTACGTGGACGACGCCTTCGTGATCGCCCATGACGTGGCGCCTTCCGGGATTAGCGCCGGCGATACCGTTACCTGGGATGCCGGACAGCCCGATCAACAAACGGGGTTGATCTTCGGCACGAACGCCTTCAACACGATCCAAGACGCCATCAATGCCGCCGGAGCCGGCGACACGATCGACGTGGCGCGCGGCGCATACGACGTCACGACCGCGATCAACGTGAACAAGTCCCTGACGATCGACGGTCCGCAAGCGGGCGTCGATCCGCGGCCCAGCGCGGGCTCGCTGCGCGTCGCCGGTTCGGCCAGCGAAGCGCTCATCGACGGCGGCAATACGTCTACGAGCATCTTCCTGATTTCGGCGAGCAACGCGACGATTAACGGCTTCGACGTCACGAACAGCACGGGTCCGCTGGTCGATACGTCGTCCGGCGCCTCGCTTTCCAACGTGCGGATTCTCGACAACTTCGTGCATCATGCCACCAACAGTTCGACCGGCAAGGGCATCCGGTTTCAGGGCGTGTCGGACGGCATCGTGTCTCAGAACGATCTTTACGATCTTCGCGACTCCGGCGTCGAAATCGGGTCCGGGGCGGTGGGCGCTTCGACCGGCTGCACGGTCAGCAATAACGAGGTGCATGATCTGGGCGCCGGCTTGGCCTCGAATTCGGCCTTGTACGCCTTCGCCACGCCGTTCGCCTCCAATATCAACGTCACGTTCCAAAACAACCTGGTTTACAACTTCCAGGGCAACGACGCCATCAAGGTCGGGGCCAAGAACGGCGCCGACCAGGCGCTGGCGGGCGGCAGCGTGATCGGCAACGTGGTGCATGACGTCGGCGAGGACGGCATTACGATCAACGCCAGCAACACGCTGGTGCAAGGCAACGAAGTCTACAATTCGTCGAGCGACAACGCCGCACTCTACGTCGAGCACTCCAACGGCAACGTAACCATCGAGAACAATAACCTGCACGACAATACGGCCGGCGTGGCCACGATTCTCATCGGCGACGGGACGACGGCGCCCAGCGGTGTGGTCGTGACGCAGAATCGCATCCAAAACAATCTGGTGAATACGCTCTTCTTCCGCGACTTGGGCGGCGCCAACACGGTGGACGCCTCGGGCAACTGGTGGGGCACGACCAACCCCGCCTTCGTCGCCGCCGAGGCGCTCTCGACCAACCCCGGCAAGGTCGATTTCACGCCCTGGATCAACAGCGGCGTCGACGTGAATCCGGCCGTGCCCGGCTTCCAGCCCGATCTGTCGTCCGTCACCGTGGCGCCCGCCGCCCTCAGTCCGCAGTTCGGCGTCGTCGGCCGAATCCAGGAAGGGGTCGATCTGGCGACGACCGGCGGCAAGGTCCACGTCATCAGCGGCTCGTACACGGAAAACCTGAACCTGACGAAGAACGTCGATGTGGCGCTGGAAGGCGCGACCCTCAACGGCACGGCCGTTCTCTCCAGCGGCACGTTATCGGGAACGGGCGTCGTCTCGGGCGCCATCACCGTGCAAAGCGGGGGCACGCTCTCGCCCGGCGGCAATAGTCTGGCCGCCGCCGACAACGGCCCGCTGAACGTGGGCAACGTGACGTTCAACTCGGGCTCGAAGTTCTTCGCCAACCTCAACGGGGCGACCGCCGGGACGCAATACAGCCAACTGGTCGCCGCGGGGGCCGTCAACCTGACGGGCGCCACGCTCGACGGCGCCACGGGCTTCGTGCCGTCGGTCGGCCAGACTTTTACGCTCATTACGCCCACCGGCGTCGGGTCCGTGACGGGCGCCTTCAACGGTTTGCCCCAGGGCGGCTTGGCGCAGCTTGGCTCCGTGTTTTATTCGACCGACTACCACGGCGGCGCCGGCAGCGACGTGGTGCTGACCGCGACGGCCAACGCGGTTCCGGTGATCAGCGACCTCAACCTGCCGCCGATCGTCGAAGGCAGCGGCGATACGACGATCACGATCCACGGGACGGGCTTCACGAACGTTTCGCAGGTCCAAGTCAATGGAACGCCCGTGGCGACGACGTTCGTCAGCGGCACGGAACTACAAGCCGTCGTGCCTGCGGCCGATCTCGTTGAACAAACGACTTTGACCGTCAACGTCGTCACTCCGCCGCCGGGCGGCGGCGCGTCCAACGATCTGCCTTTGGACGTCGTCGAACCGGCGATCGTCGGCGCGGGGCTGACGGTCAACGGCTTCGAGCTTGCGCCGAACAACACCGTGACCGTGGCGACCTTTACGCATGGCCTGGGGACGGAAGCGGCCGGCCAATTCGCCGCCACGATCGCTTGGGGCGACGGCACGACGTCGGCCGGGACGGTAACGAAGAGCGGCGCCACGTACAGCATCAGCGGCTCGCA
>DATNEC010000288.1:0-2847 GCA_035606815.1 Pirellulales bacterium | reverse complement strand
GAGCAGTTGAACGAGGATTTCGTCGGTTCGACGTGGGTCGACGGCACGGCGACGCACGAGGAGGCGCCTTCGACGACCTCGGAAATGAGCCAGGGCCAGCAGGACGCCGTCAACGGTTCCGAAGCCGGCGGCAAGCCCGAGCCGATCCGCAACCGCGGGGAGCAGGTCGGCCGCAACGACCCTTGCCCCTGCGGCAGCGGCAAGAAATACAAGAATTGCCACATGCGCAAAGGCGGCGTGCGCGAGACGTGATGGGCGAAAACGGAATGCGGCCGTAAGCAAACGGCGACGGTTCTGAAAAGGGGATAGGGGGATAAGGAGGAGATAAGGAGATAGGATTTTTCGAAACGAAGAATCTCCTTTTCATCCCCGTGATCTCCTCCGCATCCCCCCATCCCCTTTAAAAAAACTGCCTCAGCGATTTAGCGCTTCCCCGAGGGAAAGGATGCCCGCGGTGAGTTATCTGTTGAACGTCGCCTATCTCGCCTTGTTGGCCTTGGCTTGGCCTTGGCTGGCCTATAAGGCGATTCGCCACGGCAAGTATCGCGAAGGCTTCGCGGCCAAGTTTTTGGGCGAGGTTCCGCTTCGCCAAGGCGATCGGCCGTGCATGTGGCTGCACGCCGTCAGCGTGGGCGAAGTCAACCTGCTCTCGACGCTCTTGACGGAAATCGCTCGCCGTCGGCCGAGTTGGGAATGCGTGATCTCCACGACCACGATGACCGGCTACGCCCTGGCCCGCAAGAAATACGCCGCGCATATCGTTTTCTATTGCCCGCTGGACTTTTCCTGGGCGGTGCGTCGAGCGATGCGCCGCATCCGGCCCGACTGTCTGCTGCTGGCGGAGTTGGAACTGTGGCCCAACCTGATTCGCGCGGCCCGCGAGCACCGCGCCCGCGTGGCGGTCGTCAACGGGCGACTCAGCCAGCGCAGCCATCGCGGTTATCGCCGCGTGCGTCCGCTGGCCGCCCGCTTGCTGCGGCAGCTCGACCTGATCGCCGTGCAAAACGAAGAGTACGCCGAGCGGTTTCTCGATCTGGGGGCTTCGCCGGGCGCCGTGCGGATCACCGGCTCGATGAAGTTCGACGGGGCGCAGACCGATCGCCGCAACCCGGCCACGCTAAGGCTGCGCCAATTGGCCGGCATCGGCGAGGGCGACGTCGTGTTTCTCGCCGGCAGCACGCAGGAGCCTGAGGAAGCCTTGGCCCTGGCCGCTTATCGGCGCCTATTGGCTGAACATCCGCGGCTGCGGCTGGTTCTCGTGCCGCGTCATCCCGAGCGTTTTGATGCCGTCGCGCGCCTGCTCGACGAAGCCGGCATCGACTGGCAGCGCCGCAGCCGCCTCACGGACAGAGGACCGACGAGCGATGGCCATCTTGCAGCAGACGACGGACCAGAGGTCCGTCCTGCGTCCAATCGAAAATCCAAAAGCGAAAATCCAAAAGCGACCGCCCCCGTGCTGTTGGTCGATGCCATCGGCGAGTTGGGCGCCTGGTGGGGCGCGGCGCAGATCGCGTTCGTTGGCGGCAGCCTCAGTTCTCGCGGCGGGCAGAACATGATCGAGCCGGCCGCCTATGGCGCCGCCGTCTCGTTCGGTCCCAACACGCGCAATTTCCGCGACGTCGTGGCCATGCTGCTCGCCGCCCGCGCGGCCGTCGTCGTGCATGACGGCGACGAACTGACCGACTTCGTCCGCCGCGCGCTGACGGCCCGCGACTTCGCCGAGGGGCTTGGAGAGCGAGCCCGCCGGTTGGTCGCCAGCCAACTCGGCGCCACGTCGCGGACGTTCGAACTGCTCGCGCCCTTGATCGAAGACTCCGCAACTCTTGCGCGCGCTGCCGCCTGATCGCGTGCTTGACGATTCGCCGGCTCCGCCCGGCTGATTCACGGCATTGTCGCTTTTCGCTCTTCGATGCGGTAAAGATGCGTGTCGGTGCGAAAAAAGAAGGCCCGGCCCGCGACGGCCATGCTGGCCTGCGTGCGTCCGTCGAGCTGGTTCTCGGCCAACGACTCGAACTCCTCGCCCGGCTTGACGACCGTCGTCAAGCCGGCCTCGTTGGTGAAATAGATCCGGCCGTCGGCCTCCAACAGCGAGGTCGAGTATTTGCCCGGCAATCGCTTTTGCCAGCGCTGTTCGCCGGTCTTGGCGTCGAGACAACTCGCCACCCCGCCGTCGCTGACCATGTACAAATCTTTGCCGACCACCAGCGGCGACGGGTTCAATGGCGCCGCCTTGTTCGTCGTCCATGCGACGTGCGTCTCCGTCACGTCGCCCCGGCCGTCGGGGCGAATCGCATACAGCACCGGCGAGTCGTACCCGGAGCTGACGAACACCAGGCCCTCGCCGTAAACGGGCCGAGGCACTTCGGAATAGCCGTCGTAGCGGACTCGCCAGATTTCCTCGCCATCGGCGGGGTTGTAAGCCACGACGGCGTCGCCGCCGGTGCTCACCAGTTGGTCTTGCCCGCCGACGCGAATCACCAGCGGCGTGGAATAAGCCATTCTGCCCTGGCGATCGGTCTTCCACCGCAGCTTGCCGGTCTGCTTGTCGAGCGCTGCGACGTACTGCACGTCGGTCCCGTCGCAACTGACGATCAGCAGGTTTTTGTACAGCACCGGCGACCCGGCAGGGCCGTGTCCGTGGGCGTATTTCAGTTCGTTGTTGCGCCACAGCACCTTGCCGGCGCTCGATAGGCAAGCCGTTCCATTGTCGCCGAAATGGACGTAGACCCGTTCGCCTTCCAGCACCGGCGAAGGCGAGGCGTGGCTGTTTTTGGAATGGACCGACCCCGGGCTTTCGACCTGAAACACTTCGATGTCGCGCAGAATCTTGCCCGAGCCAAGATCGAA
>DATNEC010000259.1:0-2848 GCA_035606815.1 Pirellulales bacterium | reverse complement strand
AACGCAGAATCTCATCCGCGGCCAACGTCCGCCGCGACCGTCCTGTTTGCCACCGTGCTTTTATAGGGTGATTTCGTTTAATTCTGCTTGGCGCGAAGTATACTAGAGGGCCGCCCTGCCCTAATCCCAAGACGGTGATCGATGGCTTCTCAAGATTTGGTCGATGTCGCAGTTCTGTTGGCCCCCTTGTCGGAATCCGATCCCTGCGGGGTCGACTTGCGCTGGGACACGGTTTACGACGAGATCCGCGCGGCGCGGCAGCAAAACGATCGCAGCGCGTTCGAAGGGGAGTCGACCATCGCCCCCAAGTGGCCGCTGGTGATCGATCGTGCGGTCGACGTCCTCTCGACGCGCAGCAAAGATCTGATGATCGCCGCTTGGCTGGCCGAAGCGCTGATGCACCAGCATGGCTTCGCCGGCCTGCGCCAAGGGCTGATGGCCATCAACGGCCTGATCGAAAGCTACTGGGAACCCTTGTATCCGCGGCCTGACGAGGGAGATTGGGAGCCGCGCGCGGCCCCGTTGGTCTGGCTGACCGAACCGGATCGCGGCGCCCGGCTGCCCAACTTTTTGCGGGAATTGCCGCTGGCGCCGAACCTCAACGGCGACGGCGAGGAATATTCGTACAACTATTGGGAGGCCCGCACGCCCAAGGGGGCCGCCGGCGACGATCAAGAGGCTTACGCGCGGCGCCAGGCCGAGGCGGCCCGGAAAGCCCAGCAATTCGATGCCGCCGTGGCGGCGACGTCCCGCGACTATTATGCGGCGCTGCTCGGCGACATCCAAGGCTGCACGGCCGAGTTCGCCCGGTTGGATAAGGCGGTCGACGATTTATTGGGACGCAACGCGCCGGGCACGAGCGCCGTCCGCGATTCGATTGCCAAGTGCGACGACCTAGTGCGGCGCATCCTGCGAAACAAGGGCGGAGCAGAGTCGTCGGACGCCGGGGAAGAGGCCCCAGCGGACGGGGCCGCGGAGGGCGCCTCGGCGGGGCAAGGCGGGCCGGCCGGACCAATCCGATCGCGCGAAGACGCTTTCCGCCGGCTCGAGGAAGTCGCCGCCTTTTTGCGGCGGACCGAGCCGCAAAGCCCGGTTTCCTACCTGGTCGAGCGGGCGGTCGCCTGGGGCCGAATGCCGTTCGGCCGGCTGCTGGGCGAACTCATCAAAGACGAGGCCACCCGCGGCCAAGTCGTCGAGTTGCTTGGAATCAAGGAAGATCCGCAGTAATATATTCGGCGGTCGAATATCTCTCGCATCGAGATCCGCCGCCGCGCAATCGCGCCGTTACCTTCGCATTCACCCTCTTGGAGACGATTCGATGGCCAAGGAAAGTACGCAACACAAGCTCGACCGCGTGCGCAAGCCGCGCGTGCAGATTACTTACGACGTCGAGATCGACGGGGCGATGCAGCTCAAGGAACTGCCGTTCGTGATGGGGGTGCTGGGAGATTTTTCGGGCAAGCCCGACCAGCCGCTGCCCCCGATGAAGGACCGCAAGTTCATCGAGATCGACCGCGACAATTTCGACAAGGTGCTGGCCGGCTGCAAGCCGCGGCTGGCGTTTCGCGCGGACGACAAGCTGACGGGCAAGGAAGGCTCGCAGCTCAACGTGGAGTTGCGGTTCCAGAGCCTGGAGGATTTCGAGCCGGCCAACGTCGTCAAGCAAGTCGAGCCGATGCGCAAACTGCTTGAGACCCGCGACAAGTTGAAGAACCTGTTGAACAAGATGGAAGGCAACGACAAACTGGTCGAATTGCTGGACGACGTGATCAAGAACACCGATTCCCGCGGTCAATTGGCCAAGCCGTTGGGCGTGGACGAAACGGCCCCCGGCGAAGCAACCTCTTGAGAGGAAGGAATTAGCTCATGTGTGCCAAAGAACAAGCCGAAGCTCAGGCGGCGGCCCAAACGACCGAAGCCGAAAGCGGCCTGCTGGATACGATTTTGAAGCAAGGTTTTCGCGCGCGCGACGACGACTCGAAGCAACGCGCCAAAGATCTGTTGAAGGAATTCGTCGAGCAGTTGCTCGATCCGAGCATGACCGTGCAGAAGGACACGGAAAAGACGATCTTGGCCCGCATCGCCGAGATCGACCACATGCTCTCGGAGCAATTGAATGAGATCATGCACCACGAGGATTTCCAACGCTTGGAGGCTTCGTGGCGAGGGCTGCACTATCTCGTCGACAAGACCGAAACCAGCACTTCGCTGAAGATTCGGATGCTGAACGTGTCGAAGAAGGACTTGTTGAAAGATTTGGAAAAAGCCTCGGAGTTCGACCAGAGCGCGCTGTTCAAGGCGGTCTACGAATCCGAATACGGCATGTTCGGCGGTTCGCCCTACGGGGCCTTGATCGGCGACTACGAGTTCGGCCGCCATCCGCAGGACATGTCGCTCTTGGAGCGGATCAGCAACGTGGCCGCGGCGGCGCACGCGCCGTTTATTTCGGCCGCCGCGCCGCAATTGTACGGCTGGGACAGCTTCACGGAAATGTCCGGCCCGCGCGATTTGGCGAAGATCTTCGACACGGTCGAATACGTCAAGTGGAAGTCGTTCCGCGAATCGGAAGATTCTCGCTATGTCGGCTTGACGCTGCCCCACATTCTGATGCGCCAGCCTTACGGCGAAGACACGGTTCCGGTCGAGGCCTTCAATTTCGAAGAAGACGTCGACGGCCGCGACCATCACAAATACCTGTGGGGCAACGCGGCCTACGCTTTCGGCACTCGCATCACCGAGAGTTTCTCCCGTTATGGCTGGCTGGCGGCGATCCGCGGCGTGGAGGGGGGCGGGTTGGTGCAAGGCCTGCCGACGCACACCTTTGCGACCGACGACGGCGAGGTGGCGC
>DATNEC010000245.1:0-15052 GCA_035606815.1 Pirellulales bacterium | reverse complement strand
GAAGTCCTTTTCGATGCCGGCCAAACGCTCGATATCGGCATACATGCCCGGCGAGAGCAAATGATCTCGCAGCGACATCCGCACGACGTGAATCAAATGCGTATCGTCGGCCGGGGTCGCGGCCCACAGCTTGAGCAGCGGTTCGACCGATTCGATCCGCGGATGGCGGCCGAGCGCGTCGGCCGCGGCGCGGCGCACGAAGGCGTCTTCGTCGGAAAGTTTGCCGCGGACGAGCGCCGCCAGGTCGAATTTTTCCGAAGTCCACTCCGGTCGCTCAGCGAGCGCCTTCACGAGATGCACGCGGACGATGCGCGACGCATCGGCGGCCAATCGCTCGATCTGCTCTTCACTCAACCCGCCCTTGGTCGTGCGCTCGACGATCCACAGGCCATGCGATTTGCGCACGGCGGCAGTTTCGCTCGCGTCGCCCTCACCCCGGCCCTCTCCCAGAGGGAGAGGGGGAGGAGCTTTGCGGCTGCACAACTCTTCGCTCGCCAAAACGCGGACGGTCAGGTTCGGGTCGCCGAGCCGCTCGATCAACTCGTCCGCCGTCAGCTTCGCTAGATCGGGCATCTTGCGCGGCGGGGCCGCCTTGCCGTCGACGCCCGTGTAGACCACGCGCCAGATCCGCCCGCGGAACCGGTCGCGGCCCGGATGCTGCAACGGAACTTCGTAGTGGCCGATGATCTTGTTGTAGAAATCGAGGATATACAGCGCCCCATCGGGGCCGAGCTTCAAATCGACCGGCCGAAACCACGGGTCGTCGCAACTTACGAAGTCGGGCTGCTCGATCGCCTGATACGACGAGCCGTGGGCTTCGAGCCGATCGTGATTGACCTTGCCCGTCACCGGGTTGCCGATGAACACCGTGTCGCGATACTCGGGCGGAAAATGGTCGGCCGCATAGTAGACCACGCCGGCGATGCCGGTCGAGCCGTGGTTGTGGCCGATCATCGTCGGGCCGTAGCCCAGGCCGTCGTGCGGCTTGCCGAAGCTGGGATACCAGGCGCCGCGCAGCAATTGATAAATGGGCAACGTGTGGCAATCGGCCGAGTATTCGTTGCCCAGCGGATCGAAGCACAGCCCGAACGGGTTGACCTGGCCGTGCGTGACTTGTTCGGCGCGGCTGCCGTCGGCGCGGATGCGATACGTGTTGCCCGAATTCATCTTCACCTCGCGGCCGTCGTCGCCGCGGACCGTCGAGTCGTTGTTGAATCCGTGGCTGCAATAGATCCAGCCGTCGATCCAGCGAGTGAACGAGTTGGTCATGCCGTGCGTGTCGCGAAAGCCGATCTCGTGATACAACAGCGTGCTGCCTTTGGCGCCCGAACCGCCGGCTTGCGGCCCGTCCTTGCCGGGGTCGCCCTGCCAGAGATAGATGTTCGGAATGCTGTGATAGATCACGCCGCCGGCGATCGGCGTCACTCCGATCGGAATGTTCAGCCCGGTGACAAGCTCCTTGACGATCTCGGCGCGGCCGTCGCCGTCGCGGTCTTCCAGCACGCTGACGATGTCGCGGCCCGCCTCGCCCGGCTTGACCGGAAACGGGTATTCGAGCGAGCTGGTGACGTACATTCGCCCCTGGCCGTCGAAATTCAGGTTCATCGGCTTATGGATTTGCGGTTCGGCGGCCACCAGTTGAACGACGAAGCCCGGCGGCACATGGAACTTTTCGAGTTGTTCTTTGGGCGAGAGCGGACCGGTCGGCGCTACCAAGATCGCCGGGTATTGCGGCTCGGCGGCCGGAGCGAGAGAGGTGCAAAGGGCGATCGACAGCAGGCAGAGGGGCAGGAATCGAGGCGGCGCAAGTCGAAGCATCGGCATTTTCCGGGGCGAAGAAGGCGGGGCGTTCCCTGCCAGTTTAGGCCGCTTGGAGAGGGGCCGCAACACGGCGAGAAAGTCGAAGATTGGAGGTCGGAAAAGGCCGCGGCGAAGCTGGCTCGTCCCCGACCTCCGCCTTCCGACTTCACACCAGCACCGTATCGTCGTGCTCGTAGCCCGGAGCGCAGCAGCACAAGAATATCAGCGTCTCGGGGCCGTGGTTGGCGATCTGATGGACTTGGCCCGGCGGAATGGCGATCGCGTCGCCAGGGCCGACCGTGCGGACTTCATCGCCCAGCCGCATCTCGCCCGAGCCGCTGAGGATGTAATAGATCTCCTCGGTCTTCGGATGATAGTGGGCCGCCGTCGTTTGCCCGCCGGCCACGCGGGCCTCGGCCAGGCTTTGCTTGCGGATCGACGAATTACGATGGGCCAACAGTTCGCGAATTTCCGAACCGTCGATCGTCGTGAAAGCCGGAACTTCGTCGAGATTGCGAATGTCCACGTCTGCACTCTTTGACTTCGAATTGCGGGACGAAACTGCCAACAGCAGCCGCGGCACTCCGTGGCGGGGGGCGAAAGCCGGTTGCCTTCGGCGACGAACTCTCCGCCACGGAGTGTCGGAGCTACGCTTATGCAAAAACCTCCGTTCCGACCAGCGGCGGCGGGGCGAAAATCTGGCCGCACGAGGCGCAACTTTCGCGATCGCGCGGCGCCGGATGGCGGCACTCGCCACACGTTTCCAGCACCGGCCAGCGCCGATGCCAGCGGTAGGCCAGCCAGCCCGGCAGGCCGAACAGAAACACGAACGCCGCCCAAATTCCTGCGCCCGGCAGGGTGAAATGCGCCTGCCGGCGATACGCCATCCAGGCCAGTATGGCGGAGCCGGCGAAGACGACCCCCAGAGCAGGCCAATTTTCTGCAAGCAGGTACGGCAGATCAATGTTTATCATCGAAGAAGTGGGGATCCGGTACTCGAGGGCAAGGAGCAAGACCAATGACGGACCCAACAAACATGCCGCATAGGACCATCCCGCGCCTGCGGGATGTTCCCAGTAGATCTCAAACGATTCTTTGCGCGTGATCGTGCCTTCGCGGTCCATCCAGGCAAGCTGCGATTGCAATCAATAAGGTCCGTTGCCCTGCCGCTGAAGCCGCTGGACGATGGCGCAGCCGTCGTCCAATACATACCACCCGATGGCATCCCCGAGGATGTCTCGTTCCCGCAACTCGGCGGGGAGCGGCCAAGTCATTTCCCGCTGGCCGTCAAGATTCAAGAGTATGACTTTCGTCGGCGTCCGCGCGACCAAGCGGGCCGCTTCCGGAATTGCTTCACCGGAGCCAAGCTGGCCAGCGTCTGGCGCGCCTGCGAAGTCGAAGCTCACGATTCCTTCGTCTTCGGTGATCGGCGCCACCGCGCGTCGCGCCATGTCGATCTTCCAGATTCGTCCGCCAGAGGCGAAAAAATGGACCGCTTCGGGCAAAAACGGAGACGCCTTGCGAGGCAAGTCGCCGCTGGGAAGCGTCGAAAGCGATTTTTGTTCGCGCCAGGTCAGCATCTCGTGCATTCGCCCCAGCCGGCGACCATCCACCTCGAAACATTCCTCGCGCGGCGGAACATCGGTGGAATAGCCGTCCTTGCCGATGAACCCGAGCGCGAGCTTGCTGCGCAACTCGTAACCGGCAAAATAGCCGCGGCCGTCTTGTCGACCGTCGTGAACGAAGTACCACGCTTCTCGACCAGGATTCCTCTCCGGGACGCTGATCAGCCTCTCCCACCAGCCGGGCCGGACGAAATGATCGCCGGGCTGCAACGGCCCCAGCAACTCGGCGCTGACGAGCCAACGCTCTTTTCCCCTCGGCGTAATCGGCTGCAAATCCAAGGTGTGGAACCGGCGATGAGCGGCGGTGCGATAGGACGCGTCGCCAACCAAAACGGTCCCGTCGCTTTGCACCATGATTTGACCGAGATAGCGAATGAGAATGCCGCGCGCGGTACGGATCGGGTCGTTCTCCGTCGGAAGATCGATCTGTTGCCGAGGAATGCCCTCGTAGATCATCGTGGCGGCGATGCTCCATGCGATCTCGACGCCGACCGCCACGAGCAGCGCCAAAAACAGAGCATGCAAAAGTTGCGTGGTGCGGCGCATGGAACGTCCTCTCAAGAAAAGTCTCGCGATCGTGCAACGCAGAACACGCTTGACGCCAGCCCCGCGATGATTAACGGCGGGACAATCCAACGAATCGGCCACATGGGCGACTGATAAAACGCCATCGCGAAAAAGAACGCCATCGTTCCGGCGCCCGCCAGCGCAAGGATGCGCGTTCCGAACCAGCGTCCCGGCCAAATGCCGCATAGAAAGCTCGCCACGTATGCCGTCCCGATGGTCAGCCACGCGAGCCACGCGTCGGCAGTCATCGACCAGAAAAACGGAGAGGCATGGTTGCCGGGCGCCGCCGCCCAGGCGGCGTACCAGACGATCGGCAGAGCCGTGCAAAGCGCATAGACGCCGCCGCCCACCAGCAGTTTGACGGCAAAGACCCGCGTGCGGGCCAAAGGACGGTGCAACAGCCAGTTCCAAGTGCCCGCGAGCGATTCGGCGACCGATTGGCGAGATCCCAACGCCAGCGCCAGAGGAATCGCGGCGAAGGTCAGGTAGATGACGAAATCAGCGGAAACAAACGGTGTTTGCTCCGGGCGCGCGTTCAAAAACGGAACGCGGTAGCCCATGCCGTGGCCGACGATCCAGGCATAGGCCAATAGGCCGAGCGCCGCGATCGGCGCCAGCTCACGCAGCTCCTTGAGCGCCAAGGCTTTCAACATCGCGATTCTCCGTGGCAAAAATGGGCAGCGAACGGCGCGGCCCGCGAGTGTATTCGATGAAGGCATCTTCCAAGTTCAATTCGATCACGTCGATGGCCCGCGGCTCGAGCGCTTCGCACGCCTGCCGCTGCTCGTCGCCGTAGCCGACCACGATCAACTCCAGATTCGCTCCCGCCTGGCGACTGCTGACTAGCCCGCGGCAGCCAGGGAACGCGGGCGGAGTGCGGCCGAACTGCAACACGATCTTCCGCACCGACTCCTTGAACGCGTCGGTCGGGCAATCGACCCTGAGCACGCCGTCGACCAGGATGCCGATGCGGTCGGCCACGCGCTCGACGTCGCCCAGGATGTGGGAACTGAAGAGGATCGTCCGCCCGCGGCGCTGAATGACCTGGATCAGCGATTCCAAAAACTCTCGCCGCACCACGGTGTCGAGGCCGAGCGTTGGGTCGTCGAGGATCAATAACTCGGGGTCGGGCGCCACGGCCAAGGCCAGCGAGAGCTGCGCCCGCTGGCCGTTCGACAGCCGGCGGATTTTGCCGCGGCGTGGCAGGGCGAAGTGGTCGAGAATCTGCTCCAGCAACTGGTCGTTCCAGGTCGGGTAAAACGCACGGGCGAAGCGGGCCATCTCGCCGACCGTCATCCAACGATAGAGCGGATGCCCTTCGGCCAGGTAGGCGATCCGCGCCCGGGCGGCCGGCGCGAGCCCGGCGACGTCTTCGCCCAGCACGAAGGCCTTGCCCGAGTCGGGGCGGACCATGCCGGTGAGCATTTTGATCGTGGTGCTCTTGCCGGCTCCGTTGCGGCCCAGAAAGCCGTAGACGCTGCCTTGCGGCACGCGCAGGTCGAGCGAATCGACCACCGCTCGGCGGCCGTAATACTTGGTCAGGCGTTGCGTGAAGATGGCGTCGCTCATCAGACGTGGCTCCATTGAAACTGGCCGGCCCGCTCGGCGACCGCCGCCACGACCTCTTCCGCCGAAAGGCCGAGATAGACCGCCTCGGTCAGAAAGCGGTCGAGCAACTCTTCGAGCCGTTCCTTGCGGGCGCGCTTCGTCAGCTCGGCCTTCGGTTCGGCGACGAACGCGCCCAGCCCTTGCCGCGTGTGGAGCACCCCCTCGCGTTCCAGTTCGGTATAGACGCGGGCGATCGTGTTGGGATTGACGACAAGCGTCCGCGACAAATCGCGCACCGAGGGGAGTTGCTCGCCGGGCCGCAAACGGCCGCGAGCCACGGCCTCGCGAATCTGCTCGCCGAGCTGGCGGTAAATCGGCAAACGGCTGGAAGGATCGACCGAGAATTCCATAATGCCTCGCGAACTGTACTAATAGTAATAGTACAGATAGGCGAAGTCAAGCGGCGGTCTGCGATTTTTTTATGGGGAGAGCTTTTTAGCCTTTTTTAGCCACGGATGAAACACGGATCGAACACGGATGAATCGGAAGGATTCGGGAGTCGATTCTCTCCAAAAATCCGCGGCCAGGGAGATAGCAAACCTCAAACGCGCGTACGGAAGTTCCACGTCGTCCGATCCGTGTTTTATCCGTGTTTCATCCGTGGCTTATGAAAAATCCCCACCCTGGCCGGCGGGTACTCGCGGACGTCCCACTCTGCTGCCTCGGGCAAGGCGTCGAAGTCGAAGCGCGCGTCGCTCTCGACGGCGAACAGGCTGCCGCCGGGGGCCGCGGCGAACAGCTTGCCAATCAAATCGAGCATGTCGTCGCGCCGCGAGACGTAGAACTCGAATGGCGGCGAACAAAATACGACCCAGGGAGTCGCTTCGGCCTCCGGCCCCAGTTTCACGCCGCGGCGAAAGTGAATGAACGTGTCGGCGGCCATCACCCGTGCGGAATCGGCCAGGCCGAGCGTCGCCGTATTGCGGCGGATCACCTCGGCGCTGGGGAAATGTTGTTCGAGAAACAAGGCCCGCGAGGCGCCGCGGCTCAAAGCTTCCAGCCCCAAGGCCCCGGTGCCGGCGAACAGGTCGATGACGAACTTGCCCGCCACGTCGGGGCCGAGCAGATTGAAGACAGCTTCTCGCACGCGGTCTTTCATGGGCCGCGTGCGCGGATCGCCGCTATATTCCAACTTCCGTCCGCGGTGGACGCCGCCGATGATCCGCAGCGCGGCGGGCGGCGCGTCGGTCGGCCCTTTCGCTCCGGCGCCCGTCTTGGCGCGATCTGGCTCGTTCGGGCGGCGAACCTTTGCGGCGTCGGATTTGCGATTCGGTTTACGATTCAAATCTATTCGCCAAACTTGGCCGCCTTCAATCCTTCTTCGACGATCGCCTGCGGCTGTTGATCCGCGGGCGCCTGCAAGCGAATGCTTTCAGTGAGTTTCGTCCCCTTGTTTTCCGTCGTTCCGCCCGTGACGAGCAAAAACCGGTCTTCCCTTACGCCCGCGTCGATGTTCACGATGGGATTGGCATCAGCCGTGAATTTCGCTTCTGCCAGCGGAAGCCAGCGGCGATCGAGCGTTTGAATCCAGCCGGCGCCGAAACGCGCCGAACGCGTTTGAGTCGCCGAAACGCGATTCCGCCGGAAATCTTCGATGAAGGCGTAATAGCCTCGCAAGCGCTCTCCGCGCGTGGGCGTCGAAAAGGTCGCGAGATGCTTCCACTGCCGGCTCTCCGGCAGATAGAGGCAAGCCGCATACTCGGTCCGATCGCCCGCCAGTCGGGCCGCGACCAGCAAGCGGTAGGTCTCACCGGTTTTCCATTCGTAGTCGAAGAACGATTGGCCGCCGGTCCCTTCGTTGCCGAACCGGCCGACGCGGACGCCTTCGCCCTGAAACAGCAGCTTGACGCGCTGGCTCTCGGGCGTCGCAGCAGGGTCGTTTTGGTCGCCTGGCTCCCAAACCGAAAAGATCGCCAGCTTCTTGCCGTTGGCCAATTCTTGCAGGCCGAAGTAACCTCGGCTGAAGCCGCAGGCCATGAAGTAGCTGCCGGGCGCCGAGCGGTCGATCGTCAACTCGTTGTAGAACGCCGCGCCTTCGGGCGCCTTGTATTGCAAATGCACCGAGCGGCAAGCGATGCCCTTCAGCGATTCGTCGCCGCGCGCGACGCTCGCGGGAGAAATCGCAAGCAGGGCGGCGATCCAGGCGGGGACTCCGAGCGAGGTGATTCTGAACGGCATGAAGATCGAAGTCGTCTTGGGTGAAGAAAAGGGGATAAGCATGCTCAAACGCCTGCTCGACTCCGCGCTTCGAGCTCGACTGCCGTTCGCCTGCTCAAATCCCGTCGCGCCGAGCGATTGCTGGACATGAGCCCTTATCCCCTTTTTCAGCCTTTTTCAGCACTCGCTACGAATCTCCAAAATCTCGAATTTCATCGTGCCTGCCGGGACGGGAATCTCCACTTTGTCGCCGACCTTCTTGCCGACCAAACCTTGGGCCAACGGGCTGGTGATCAGGATCTTGCCCGCGTCGTAATCTTCCTCGCCGGCGCCGACCAGCGTGAACTCTTCCTTGTCGCCGAAATCGAGATCCTTGACGATCACCGTGCAGCCGAAGACCACTTCGTCCTTGGGCAGCGTCGAAGCATCGACCAGCCGGGCCCGGCTCAACTTGTCGCGGAGCAAGTTGATCTTGGCCTGCAACAGACCTTGCGACTCGCGGGCGCCGTGGTACTCGGCATTTTCCTTGAGATCGCCGGCGCTGCGCGCCTCGGCGATCCGCTCGGCCACCTTGGGCATATCGACTTCTTCCATCTGCTTGAGTTCGGCCATCAGTTTGTCGTAGCCGGTGCGGCTCATCGGAATGACGTCGGACATGGCTCTAGCTTCCCCACGCGAAAAAAGAAAACAGGCGCGGTCTCCGCTGCGGAGGCCGCGCCAATCGAACTATTCTGTGCGCGCCCGAGCGGACTGTAAAGTGCGGTCGCTCGTCGTTTCATATCGCCCGCTTGTCATGGCGCCGCCCTCTCGCCCGCCGGCCGGACCGTCACTTCGACCCCCCTGGAGTGCGATCCTCCGGCAAGTACAACAAACGGCCGCAGCTTTGACAGGCGACGATCCGCCCCATCAGCAGCGAGTTGAAAACGTTCGCCGTGATTTGATGATGGCAGCCGCCGCAGACCTCGCCCTCGACCTGGGCCATGGCGTCGGAGCCTTTGCTGTTGACGAAGCGGTGATATGCGTCGCGGAAATCGTCGGGCAGCGAGGACTCGACTTTTTTCAACTCGGCTTCCAACCTTGCGACGTCGCCCGCGAGCAAGCCCTGCTGATCGCGAACCTGCCCTTGCGATTTGCTCAATTCCTCGCGCCCCTTGGTCAGTTTCTGCTCGGCCTCGGCGACAAGCGGGGCGAAGGCGTCGATTTTCTCCATGGCTTCGAGAATTTCGTCGGCCAACACGCTGTTGGCCATTTCGTCGGCGGCGATTTGGTCTTTGAGCGCCTGGTATTCGCGATTGCTGTTGGCCGCGTTCAGCTTGGCCTTCAGGTCGAGGATCTTGCTCTCCCCGCTCTTCAGCAAGAGTTGGCGCTGATCGGTCGCCACGCGGGCCGTCTTGACGTCGGCCTTGAGCTGGGCCAACTCGCCCTCCAGCCGCGCGATGTTGGCCTCGCGCGCTTTGATCTGCTTAGGGCCCCGATCGAGCCGCTCTCGCAGGTCGCTCAACTGGCGATGAATGCGATGCAGCTCGCGCAGCACCCCGGCGGTAACGGACATAGGTAGGTTGGCTCCCGTTGGAGTTTGCTGAATAGGAAGCAGGTCATGATACCACGAGCGAACCTACCTATCATAAAAAAACCGCTGGTCGTTTGACCAGCGGCGAGGGGAGTTTTCGAGCAGGACGGCGGATTGCCGCGCAGGTTGCCGGGCGGGGGGACAAGAGCGCTTGCCCGATCTAACTGGCGATGCCTTCCAAAAAGCCTTCCAGTTGCTTGCTGCGCACCGGATGCTGCAGCTTGCGGACGGCCTTGGCTTCGATCTGCCGCACGCGTTCGCGGGTGACTTTGAAGATGCGGCCCACCTCTTCCAAGGTATAGGTATAGCCGTCGCCCAGCCCATATCGCAGCCGGATGATTTCGCGCTCGCGGAAGGTCAGCGTTTTCAGCAAGTTTTCGATTTTCTCGCGCAACATGCACTGCGAAGCCGCGCGCAGCGGGCTTTGCGTGCCGCTGTCTTCGATGAACTCGCCGAACGCGCTGTCCTCGCTCTCGCCGACCGGGCGGTCGAGGCTGACCGGATGTCGCCCGATATTCAGCACGCGGCGCGTTTCCTCGATGCTGATATCGGCCGCCACGGCGGTTTCCTCGGTGGTCGGCTCGCGGCCCAGTTCCTGCAACAGCCGTTTCGACACGTTCCGCAGCCGCGACAGGACGTCGATCATGTGGACGGGAATGCGGATCGTCCGCGCCTGGTCGGCGATGGCCCGCGTGATGGCTTGCCGGATCCACCAAGTGGCGTAGGTCGAAAACTTGTAGCCGCGGCGATACTCGTACTTATCGACGGCCCGCATCAGTCCGGTGTTGCCTTCCTGAATCAAATCCAAAAAGCTCAAGCCGCGGTTGCGGTACTTCTTGGCGATCGACACGACCAGCCGCAAGTTGCCGCCAGAAAGCTCTCGCTTGGCCCGCTCGTAGTCCTGGTACTGCGTGCGCATCGTCTGGCAGCGGCGCAGCAGGCTCACCGGGCTTTCCATCGTCAGCAAAACCAGGTCGCGCAGCTCTTTCCGCAAATTGGCGCGCTCGTCCTTGGCGGCGGTGTTCTCGGCCAGGCGATCGAGCCGTTGTTGCAGATGCGCCATGCGCTGGACGATTTCCTCCAGCTCGCGCATCATCGGCTGCACGCGGCGCGTGCGGAGGCTCAACTCTTCGACCAAGGTCAGGGCCTTGCGGCGCCGCAACAGGAAGCGGTTTCGGGCGGCAATCCGCCGCTCGCGAGGCAGTTTCTTGCTGACCACCTGGCGAAAATCGCGGCGATTCTGCTCCAGCAGGTGTTGGAGCGTGCGCAGATTGTGCGGCATCCGCGCCATGATTTGTTCTTTGGTCAACCGCTCGGTCAGCGAGACCTTGATCGTGCGGTCGAAGGGCAACGCGCCGGAATGCACTTTTTCCAGCGTGGCGATCGTGGCCTGCATGGCGTAATCGCAGCCCAGCACCGTGCGGCGGAATCGCTTGCGCGTGACTTCGATCTTCTTGGCCAGCGAAATCTCTTGCTCGCGCGTGAGCAGCGGAATCACCGCCATCTGCGTGAGATACATCCGCACCGGGTCGTCGCTCCACTTGGCGACGTCGTCGGCGAGCGAGGGGCGAGCGCTCTCTTCGTGCGGCGAATCGTCCTCGCAATACCCGTCGTCGAAGCGCTCGTCGCGGCGGCCGTTCTCGTTTCGCGCGTCGAGCCGTTTGTCGTCGCGGCGCCGCGCGGCCTGCGGCGCGGGATCGGCGAACGACGGTTCGGGCGGTTCGTTCACCAGTTCGATGCCCTGTTCTTCCAGGGCCGTCAACAGGCTATCGAGCTTGTCGGGGTTGACGGCTTCATCGGGCAGATAGTCGTTGACCTGATCGTAGGTCAAGTAACCTTGGGCCTTGCCCGTCGCGACCAATTCCGAAAGATCTTTGTCCGAATGGTCCACCTGGTTTCCCTCCCACGCCGAACGGCGCGCTACAGACAACCGAATTATGGTTCGCCGACCTGCGGAATCAAGGGTCTTGGTCGACGAACCAACCGGGCGAGAGCATCCTTACCCATCCGTGGGTGCGGAAATGCCTTGCCGGCGACGTTTCCTCTCAATGATGTCGAGCAATGCGTCGAGTCCTTCTTCTTCGCTGGCCGGCCGGTTAGCTTCCCTACGCCGTGCGCGGCTGCGCTGCTCCTCGCGGTGGTCTCTCAGAACGGCCAATAGACCGCCCAGGGCCGCGGCCAAATCCATAGGCTTTTTGGCCTGGCGCCCTTCGTCGAGTTCAACTAACAGCGTTTTAAGCTGTGGGTCGTCGATCTCCAATAGCAACCGATCCAGGTCCGGTTCTCGTCCTCGGTCGGCCAGTTCGCAACAGCGGGCGAACACGGCCCGGAGGCGCGGCGAGCGGATTTCCGCCGGCGTCAGTTCCGCGCGGACCTGGCCCAGAAATTGCGGCTCTGAAACGACCAACTCCAACAATTCGCGGTGCGCAAGATCGTACTTGTCGGTCTCCGCGGGTTCGGGCGGCAACGGCGCCGGGCCGGTCGATGCCGCCGCAAGTCGTTTGTCGCTTGGCGAATCGGCTTGCGGCAAGTTCGCGGAGCCGGCTCGATCGGATGTCGAGCGAGCTTTCCGCCGCAGGTCGGCCAATCGCTTTCGCACGCTTTCTTCGCCCACGCCAAGGCGATGGGCCAGGCGATGCAATATTTGGTCTTCTTTGAGCCGGGCGGCGCTGGTGCTTCCGGCGGCCAACCGCGGGGCCTTGGCCAGCGTGGCGAGCATTTGTTCGAGCGCACGGTTGATCTCATGCGTGCCGCTGTCGGAGTTCAGCCCTGCGGTGACCTGGCGAAACTTGTGCTCGACGGCGTCGACCGCCCCTTCGAGCAGTTTGCCGAACGCTTCAGGCCCGGCTTTGAGCAGGAAATCGGCCGGATCAAGATCGTCGGGCAGCGTCAGAACCTGCAAATCGACCTGTTCGGCGACGAACAATTCGAGAATCTGATCGGTGCGGCGGCGCCCCGCCTCATCGCCATCCAAGACGAGCAGAATCCGGTCGGCGAAGCGCCGCAGCAGCTTGATATGCCGTTCTCCCAAGGCGGTGCCCAGCACGGCCACGGCATGAGGAAAACCGCACTGCTGCGCAATCAGGCAGTCGGTGTAGCCCTCCATGACCATCGCCAGCTTCCCTTTGCCGATCGCATCCTTGGCCAAGTCGAGACCGTAGAGCATCTGGCTCTTGGAAAACAGCGGCGTTTCGGGCGAATTGATGTATTTCGCCCCTTCGGCGTTGCCGGCGCCCGGCAACAACCGGCCCCCCAAGGCGACCGGGCGGCCCTGCACGTCGCGAATCGAAAACAACACCCGGCCGCGGAAGCGGTCGTAATGCCCCGGCCCGTTGGGCCGCTTGATCGTCAGGCCGATCGTCTCGAGCACCTTGGGCGTGAACCTCGTTTGCCGGGCTTGGCCAAGGATCCAATCCCAAGCCTCGGGCGAATAGCCGAGATGAAACCGCTCGATGCTCTCGGGCGTGACGCCGCGCTCGGCCAAGTATTGGCGGGCCGGCCGGGCCTCGTCCGAGCGCAGCAGGCAATCGTGAAACTGCTGCTCGGCCCAGGCCATCGCCTGATACAGCAGGTGCTTGTCCTGCGACGGGCCGCCGCGGGCGCCGAGCGAAACGCCGGCCCGCTCGGCCAACATCGCCAGCGCCTCAGGGAACGACACGTTCTCCTGCTTCATCACGAAGCTGAAAATGTCGCCGCCGATGCCGCACACCCAGCACTTGAACGACTGGCGTTCCGGGTTGACCTGCAAGCTAGGGCGGGAGTCGTTGTGCCAAGGGCAGAGGCCCTTATAGGCGCGCCCCTCGCGCCGCAGCGGCACATATTGCCCGACGAGATCGACGATATCGACCGCCTGCTTGACCAGTTCCTTGGCGCCGTCGGAATTCGACCCGAAAGACACCGGAAACTCCTCAATCGCCGCGCGGAACCGTTCAAGCGGCGGGATTATAGATTTGGGGTAAAACGGGGTCAATCGCAACTACCGCCGTCGCCGCGGTTGCGGGAGTTCGTCTTCCGCCGGGCGTTCGGTCGTGGTCACGTCGAGCGTCAGTTCTTTCCCGTCGCGAATGACGATCACCTTGACCGTGGCGCCCACGTCGGTCCGCGCGACCAGCAGCGGCAGTTCGGCGGCGTCGAGCACCTTTTGGCCGTTCCACTGGACGATCACGTCGCCTGCCTCAAGGCCGGCCTTGTCGGCGGGCGAACCTGCCAGGACCTTGGCGATCAATGCGCCGCTGGCCTTGGGCAGTCCGAGTTTCTTGGCCAGCGCCTCGTCGACCGCCTGCATTTCCACGCCCAGCCAACCGCGCGAGACTTTGCCGTGTTTCTTGAGATGCTCGTACACGTCCTTTGCCACTTTGCTGGGAATGGCGAAGGTGATGCCTTGAAACGCCTGGCCGACGATCGCCGTCGTGATGCCGACCAGCTTGCCTTCGATATCCAAGAGCGGCCCGCCGCTGTTGCCCGGATTGACCGCCGCGTCGGTCTGCAAGAAATCTTGATACGCGGTTCCGTTGACGCCGCGGCGCTGCTTGGCGCTGACGATGCCGGAGGTCACCGTGCGATCGAGGCCGTAGGGATTGCCCACGGCCAGCACCCAGTCGCCCACCTCCAATCGCTCGCTGTCGCCCCAGGCGATGCTCGCCAGATCTCCGGCGTTCACGCGCAACACGGCCAGATCCGTGGCCACGTCGAAGCCGACCACGCCGACGTCGTCTCCGGCGATGACGCGGCCGTCGCTCAGGCGCACGAGAATCGCGTCGGCGCCGCGGACGACGTGGTAGTTGGTCAGCACGTAACCGTCCTCGGCGTCGACGATCACGCCCGAGCCTTGGCCCTCCAAATAGCGCTGTCCTCTGCGGCCGAATTGCAAGTCCCAACCGTCGGCGGGCAGCACGCGCCCGCCGCCTTCGGCTTGCACGGTATCAATATGCACGACGCACGGTCCGGCGAGCTTGGCCACGTCGCGAAAGGCGCGTGACGTATCGGAAAGTTTGACCAGTTCGGCGCCCTTGCCCAGCCGCTCCAAATCTTCGGCGGCGGCGTCGGAGCGGGCCCGCAACTGCCCGCGCGTGATCGAGTATTGAACCTTCTCGGCCAGGTACGGCAGCACCAGGCCGAGGCACAGCGCGGCCAAGATCCACAGCAGCGTTGGCAGCCGCCGAGCCGAGGGCGGACGATAAGCGGGCGTCGTGTAGATGGGTTCCTGCATGCGATCGACTTTCTTAAGCTGGGCCAGAAAGCGGCGCCGCAAGGAAAACGAAGCAGCCAAATCCTTGCTCGCGGCGTTATTATAAATTACGGGCTGCCGTCCGAATACCCACCGCTCGCAATCCAGATGGCGCATTCTCGATCGCAACGCTCTCGTTCGGCGTCTGGCCAGCCTGACTCGGCATTTTTTCCCGCAGCCGAGTTGGCTTCGCCCGACGGGTTGATCGGCGTGGGAGGCGAACTGACCCCAGAATGGTTGCTGGACGCCTATCGCCACGGCATTTTCCCATGGCCTTTCAACGATCAGCAATTGGCTTGGTGGTCGCCCGATCCGCGGGCGATTATCGAGATCGACGGGCTGCATATTTCGCGCCGCCTGGCGAGAACCTTGCGCGGCGGGCAATTTCAGGTCAGTTGCGATCGGGCCTTCGCCGACGTCATCGAAGGCTGCGCCACCGCGCAGCGCCGTCGCTTTGCAACCTGGCTGACGCCGGAGATGAGCGCCGCCTACAAACAA
>DATNEC010000241.1:0-3095 GCA_035606815.1 Pirellulales bacterium | reverse complement strand
GTCAAGGTGACTCGCTACAACGACCTGGCCAAGGACGAAGACGCAGAAACCCTGCTCGATGGCGGGCGGCTGCTCGACGCCGAACATGCCGGCGGCTACTTCATGTCGCCGTTCGTCTACCGGCAAGAATACGCCCCCGACAAGCGCACGATCCACGAGGAGGTGTTCGGGCCGCACGTCGCTTTGATTCCCTTCGACGACGACGAGCAGGCGATTCATATCTACAACGAAACGCCCTACGGGCTGTCGATGGCGGTGATCACCGAAGACTATCGTCGCTGGCGGCGGTTTCGCGACGAATGCGACTACGGCATGGGCTATGTCAACCTGCCCTGCATCGGCGCCGAAGTCCATCTGCCGTTCGGCGGCGTCAAGCGCAGCGGCAACGGGCAGCCTTCGGCCGCGGCGCTGGTCGACGCCGTGACGCATCGCATCGCCTTCACGGTGAACCACGAGCGCGGCATCACGATGGCCCAAGGCATGAGCGCGAAGGTGCCGGAGACGAAATAGAACCTGTGCTCAACTTTTAGAAAAGGTCGATCTTCGAGTAACTGAACCATGACGAACGCCGCGTCGCAAAACCAAGTTCCGCTGCTGAAAACCGCCTTGCCCGGCCCGCGGGCGGCGGAGTGGATCGCGCGCGATATGAAAGTCATTAGCACCTCGTATACCCGCGGCTATCCGCTGGTCGCGGCGCGCGGCTCGGGCTGCACGCTGGAAGACGTCGACGGCAATCTGTTTCTCGATTTCACGGCGGGCATCGCCGTCAATGCGACCGGGCACTCCCATCCCGACGTGGTAGCTGCCATCGCCGAGCAGGCCGCGAAATTGATTCACATGTCGGGCACCGATTTCTACTACGCCCCCGAAATCGAACTGGCCGAGCGGCTCGTGCAGTTGACGCCCGGCGACCATGCCAAGCGGGTCTTTTTCGCCAATAGCGGGGCCGAGACGATCGAGGCCGCGTTGAAATTGGCCCGCCACCATTCAGGCCGGCAGCGGGTGATTTCATGCTACGGCGCCTTTCACGGCCGCACCTATGGCGCGCTGTCGTTGGGCGGCTCGAAGGCTCTGCACCAGCACGGTTTCGGCCCGGTGCTCTCGGGCGTGCATCGCATCCACTTCGATTCGCCGCGCGCGGAGCTCGAGGAGCTGTTCGCCACGGTTTGCCCGGCCGACGAAGTGGCCGCGATTTTCGTCGAGCCGATCCAGGGCGAAGGGGGGTATCGCGTGCCGTCGGCCAAGTTTTTGCCGATGCTGCGGACCGTGTGCGACCAGCACGGCATTTTGCTGGTCGCCGACGAGGTGCAATCAGGCATCGGCCGCACGGGCCGCTGGTTGGCGATCGAACATTTCGGCGTCGTGCCCGACATGGTGTGCCTGGCCAAAGGCATCGCCAGCGGCTTGCCGCTGGGGGCGCTCGTCGCGCGGGCCGACGTGATGGATTGGCCCCCCGGCAGCCATGCTTCGACCTTCGGCGGCAACCCGGTGAGTTGCCGCGCGGCCCTGGCCACGCTCGATCTGGTCCAGCGCGAATATATGTCCAACGCTCGCGTCCGCGGCGCCGAGCTGAAAGCCGGCCTGGAGCAACTCGCCAGCCGCACGTCGCTCTTGGCCCATGCCCGCGGCCTGGGGCTGATGCTGGCTGTGGACGTCATCGGCCCGCAAGGGCCCGACTCACAGCGGCGAGATGAGATCGTCAACGCCGCCTTTCATCGCGGGCTGTTGCTATTGGGCTGCGGCAAGGCGGGCATTCGCTTCTGCCCCGCGCTCTGCGTCACGGCCGAACAGATCGAAACGGCGCTTCGCATTCTCGGCGAGATCTGCGAGGATTTCGGATCGGAGAGAACGTAGCCTGGACCTTTGGTCCGTCTGTCTTAGGAGGGACTGGCAGTCCATCCTACGATGAACGGGAATCGCGGCTCCGGTCACTCCTTGAACCTCACCGTGCAGCTCCGGCACTCCGGCACGGGAAGGGCTGTTTCGGCTTTTGCGCGAAAGGCGACGGCCCGCACCTTTCGCCGGGGATGGTGCAGCCGCACGGCGCTTTGGTTTTCCGGGCTTGGCAGTTCGTCTTCATCCGGCGCCATGTCTTCGCCTTCGGCGGGAACTTGGTCGTCGCCGTCGAGCGAATCGTCCTCGGCGCGGTCCTCTTGCGCCATAGGCCGCAAGGGAACTTCATAGGCGTCAGGCTCTTCGGCCCGCGAACCGAACACCGGTCGCGTGGGAATCGGGTGGAAGCTTGCCGGAGCGGGCGGCTCCGGCGCCGGCGGAGGCAAGACCTCGCTTCGCAGCACGCGGCGGAAGCCGCCGTGGCCCCCGAGGCCGCGATGGCCGCACGATTCGCAACCTTGCTCGCGATCGACGGCCTCGCAAGCCGGACTTTCGCAGCCTCGGCAGAGCCTTGGAAACAAGGGCTGGCGACAGCCGGTGCGATGGGCCCGAAGCGACCAGTCGAATTGCACGACGAATCCACGTCGGATCACGCAGCCCGGCGCAAATAGCGGCAGGCAGCAGACAGCCACTCGGGCCCAGGCCCTTCCCATCCCCGGTCGCATTTCCGTCGATCCCTCGATGTGAGTGCGGCGCCGCCTAGGGAATCTTCGGCTCGGCAGATCCGGAAAATTGAGTACAACCGTTGAAGTTCGCCTATTTTCCCATCCCGGCTGTCCGCGAGATCGGTTCAACCACGGATGGCACGGATGCCACGGATTATTTTGGGCGTGGGCCTTCCGCCCGCTGGCGCTGCCGGCGGGCTTGGTCTCGGCAGCGGCGAATCCGCCGCTCGACTTCGGCCACCAGTTCGCGCTCGCCGTAGCCCCGGGCCTCGGCGCCCGCGATCGGCTCGCCGAATTGAATATGGATCGTGGCGACGCCCGGAAATCGCCGGCGGGGCGGCCAGGCGTCGAAGGCGCCCTCGATGGCCACCGGCACAAGCCAAGCATCGGCCCGCATCGCCAGCGCGCTGAAGCCCGGCTTGACGACGCCCATTTCGCCGCTGCGCGTGCGCGTGCCTTCGGGAAAGATCAGTACCATCTCGCCGCGCTTCAGTCGCCGCAGCGTTTCTTTGAGCCCTTCGAGGCCCAGCCCGTCGC
>DATNEC010000237.1:0-12257 GCA_035606815.1 Pirellulales bacterium | reverse complement strand
CGCGAACGCCGGCTCCGTGACGTAATCGGGCTGATTGAGCTGCGCGACGAGTGGGCATTCTTTATCAGCAGCTTCGATCGTTATACAAAGGCCGCGATCGTCCTCTCTAGCCCTTAAACAAGCGAACCCCCGGAGGCTTTTTCAGGCCACGCGCGCGGCCGACGGGCGGTCAGCGGCGACCGTTCGCAGAGCTTGGGATGGTTATCCTTGAGCGCGAGCAGGTAGTCGCCTTCTCGATCGATGATCTCCGCAGCGATTTCCTTCTGGCAGCCCATAGCATCAATCGTGACCGTCGCTCCCTTCAAGTCCAGCAACTCCAACAGCAGCGGAATGGCCGTGATTTCATTGGATTTGGCGTCGGTGGCGACTTGGCCCAGGGTGAGCCGGGCTTCGCAGGCCCAAGCCGACACCAGATGCAACGGATTCTTGCCGGCCGCATTGTCGAACGAGCCGCGCAACGTCTTGCCGTCGATGGCGATGTGCTTGCCGACCTCAAGGCCAATGTCGTCCAGCCACTGCTGGATGCGAGCCAGCAGTCCGGCCGGGTCGAGCCGGGAGAACACGCGGCCGAACGTGTCGTGAGATGGGATGCCATTTTTCAGCCGCAGGAACGTCCGCAGCCACTCGATTCTCGCGTTGCCGAAGCGTTCGATGTCCGCCCAAGTATCCGAACCCGCCAGGGTGGCGCAGAGCGCAACCACGACCAGGTCGAACAACTCGTGTCGGCGGGATCGCTTGATGCGGGGATCGGTAAGATCTTCAAATGGGGTGAAAACGGCGACCAGTCGCGGCGACATCGAAAAACCCTCCGTGAACGTGAAACGTCCCTCCACGAAGGAATCAAAGCAAGGCCCTTGTCCAATTCAAGCGGCTTGCAATACTGGGCCAGGATCGAGATGCGATTGCCGTGGGTCGTAGGTCACTTTCAAATCACCGATTCCTACGTTGGGTGTCCGCGTTCTTCCTATGGTTCTCGCGCGCCAGGATGAACCCGCCGGCCCAAAAGAGCGGTACGCACACGAACGAACTGTACGTTAGCAGCCGGCTGTACTTGTAACTCGATTCGGAGACCTCGGTGTAGTCGCCGTGGTTAGCGACAAAAAACCTCCCTTGTTCCACCTTATCGGCCGCGCCGCCGAGCATCAAGGTCAGGGCGAAGAAGCTCGCCCAGTTCAGAACGCAAATCGTGAGGAGGAGATACGCGAGCCATTTCATGATTTGGCCCACTCGTGGTTGTCAGACCATGATTATACCACATCTATTGGCTACACGAAAGAATCGCCGAACTGATAGGGTCAGTATTTATCCCAGGAGATTGCAGACACCCATCCTTTGCATGGCTGGGGCCGCTGGCTCGGTCGGCCGTGAATCGGTCGTTCGAAGCCCCGGCCGAAGCGAGCGGACTACATCGGCGCCCATCCGGGCACGGAGCCGGTCAGCAGCCACCTCGAATTGTTTTCCGTCCGGTTTCGGACTGGTTCAAGCACCTTTCCAACTCGGCCGCGACGCCGTGAATTTGCAGTTCGCGGAACAGATGCACATGTTCGCCGGGAATCAAGTGCTCATCGACGACGTCGGCCCAGGCCGCCCAGCCGAGCTGCGGCAGCCGATGCAGCGAGGTCACGCTGTCGGCCGCGCGGAGCAGCGTCACCCGGCCGTGATAATGTTGCGGATGGTATTCCAGCAGCGCGTTCATGTTGGCTTGAAACACCTGGAACACGTGCTGATCTTGGATCGGGTTATCTCCCCCCATCAGCACGCCGGCCCGCTCGGCGCGGCGGCGGAAGAAGTCGACTTGCTCCGCCGCGGTCATGCCGCGCAAATCTTCGTGCGAAGGGCGGTGCTCGTCGGGGAACATTTCGAGCAGCACCGGCAGAAAATCGTCTTCGTCGAACGATTCGCCTGGGGCGATCATGCCGGCATCGATCACCGCGAGCAGCGCCGCCTCATGGCCCTCGGCCGCCAGTTGCCGCGCCATCTCGAAGGCCAGAATTCCGCCCAGCGACCAGCCGGCCAGCAAGTAAGGCCCCAGGGGCTGCACGCCGCGCATCTCCGCGATGTAATCGGCGGCCATGTCTTCGATGCGGCTGTGCGGCGGCTGGCAGCCGTCGATGCCGCGCGCTTGCAGCCCGTACAGCGGCCGCCGCGGATCGAGATGCCGCGCCAGTTCGCGATAGCAAAACACCGTTCCGCCGGCCGGATGGATGCAAAACAGCGGCGTGCGCATGCCCGGCGCCGCGGGCCGCAGCGGAACCAGCGTCGAACTGACGGTGGTTTCCTCGGGCGCCCGCAGCACGGCGGCGAGATGTTCGATGGTGGCGTCTTGAAACAGCCAAGCCAGCGGCAACTTTCGGCCGCACTCGCTCTCGACCTCGCTCATCAGCCGCACGGCCAGCATCGAATCGCCGCCGAGCGAAAAGAAATTATCGCGCACGCCGACGGTTTCCAGCCCGAGCAAGTTGCGCCAAATCTCCGTCAGGGCGGTTTCCAGTTCGTCGCGCGGCGCGACGAACTCCCGCGCGCCAAGCGGGCGCGGACGCACGCCGCGGACCGCCGTGGAGGGCGCCGACAGCGTCCCCAATTGCGAAAACTCGCCGAGCGTTCGCTCGGCCCCGGCGGGCATCGTCAACAGCAGGGTTTGCAATTCAGAAAGCAGCCGCCGGACCGCCGAGACGGCGAATCGGTCGCGCTGATAGTTCAACGCCAGCGACAGTTCGTCCCCCGGTATCGCCACCAACGAGAGCGGATACATCGTTCCGGCCGTGGCATGCACTTCGCGGACCTTGAAGCCGGCGTCTTGGCGGCAGTTCTCGCCGATCGGATAGTTCTCGAATACGACCAGGCTCTCGAATAGCCGGCGGCCGGGCGGGACTGCGCTCAGGGCCTCGATTCGCGTCAACGGCAGTTGCTGATAAGGACCAAGCTCGGCCGACTCACTCTGCAAGGCTTGCAGCCAATCGGCCAAGCGTCGATCGGGATCGATCCGCGCCCGCAGAGGCAGGTTGTTGATGAACGGACCGACCATCGCTTCGACGCCCGGCAAATCGGCGGGCCGCCCGGAAACCGTCGCCCCGAAGACGACGTCGTTCGCGCCGCCATGGCGCGCCAGCAGCAGGGCCCAAGCCCCCTGCACGAGCACCGCCGGCGTCAACTGCATGCGGCGGCCCCAGCCGTTCAGTTCGGCCGTGGCTTCGACCGAGAGGCGCAACCGCTCCTCGCCATACGCTTCGTCGCCACTTTCCGCATCGCGTGTCGGCCTGGGTTCGTTGCCGTCACCGTCCGCGGCGATACCAGGGGGCTGACGCCCCCCGCTCGCCCCTTGCGGTCCGTCGTCGTCCAGGGCGGGGTCGGGCGCCGCAAAATCGAGCGTGGTCGGCGAGGTGAAGCCGGCCAACTTACGCCGCCAAAAGCCATCCGCCGCGGCCACGTCTTGCCGCTCGAGCCAGGCCAGGTAATCGCGAAACGCCGGCGCGGGCGGCAGCCGCGGTTCTTGCCCGGCCAATAGCGCGCCGTAGATCGACAAGACTTCGCCCAGCACGATCGCCAGACTCCAACCGTCGAACAACAGGTGATGCGCTCGCCAGACGAAGCGATACTCCTCTTCGGCCAGCCTCACCAGCTTCATCCGCATCAGCGGCGCCCGGGTCAGCTCCAAGAGACGATCGCCGTCGGCCTGCAGGCGGGCTTCCATTTTGCCGTCTTGCCCGCCGGGGCCCGCGCCGCGCAAGTCGATGTCCATCCACGGCAATTCGACTTGCTTGCGGACGACTTGCAGCGGCTTTTCGAGGCCTTGCCAGAGGAAGCAGGTCCGCAGCGGGGCGTGGCGTTCGATCACGCGGCGCCAGGCCTGCTTGAGCAATTCCAGCTCGATCCGGCCGTCGAGCGAAAGGCTGAATTGTTCGTGGAGCGAATCAGAGCTCGGATCGCGCAGCGCATGGACCAGCATCAATTGCTGCATGCCGGTCAGGGCGTAGATGTCGTCGACGTTCTTGAGTTTGGTTTGCACCCCGCGCCTCATTCGCCCAAGTCGAGTTGGTCGAGCAGCCGGGCCACCTGGTCCATGCTCTGGCGGTTGAGATCCGCCAAGGGGAAATCTTCCGGAGCGGCGCCGCCCGCTTCGTCCGAACAGCAATGGGCGATCAGCGCGCGCAGGTTCTTCAGGAAGCTTTCGGCCAATCGTTCGACCGTCTCGCGGCGATGGATGCGCTCGCCGTAAGTCCAGGCGAGGTGCAAGCGGCCGTCGGAAATATGCGCGTTGATCTCCAGCAAGTGCCGCCGTTCGGCCCGCGGACTGCGGGGCGTTCCGCGCGGTCCTTGCGCCAAAGCGAAGGGACCGCCGACGGACAGCAGGTCGCCGAACCGGCCGAGATAGTTGAAACTCAACTCGGCCCGCGGCAGGCCTCTCAGTTTCTCCGCGATCTCGCCCCCTTCCAGATAGCGCAAGGCCCCATAGCCGGCGCCGCCTTGCGGCACGCGGCGCAGGGCGTTCTTCGTCCGCCGCAGCAATTCGCCCGCCGTCAGGCCCGGCGGCGAGCTGAGGCACAGCGGATAATAATGCGTACACCAACCGACTGTGCGCGAGAGATCGACATCGTCGAACAGCAGCAACCGGCCGTGGCTTTCCAAATCGACCAACGAGCGCGAATCGCCCGTCCATTCGGCGAGCGTCCAGGCCAGCGCCGTCAGCAACACGTCGTTGATTTCGGTGCGATAGACGGCTGGAACGCGTTCGACAAGCGCCGTCGTTTCGCCGGCATTCAGCGAACCCACGACCTCGCGGGCGAATTCGCAGCGGTTGCCGGCGCCGGGCGGATCAAGGGACAAGTCGCGGGGCAGCGGTCCCACGCGGCGCCGCGCCGATTCGAGCCAGAAGGGCGCTTCGTCTCGCAACGATTCGCTCCGCGCCCATTCGTTCAAGCGCCGCGCCAGAGCTTGAAACGACGTGGTCTTCGGCGGCAAGGCCGGCGCCAGGCCGCGCGCCAATTGTTCGTGGACCGTCGCCAGATCTTCCAGCAGAATCCGCCACGACACAGCGTCGATCACCAGGTGGTGGACGGCCAGCAGCAGCCGCTCGTCGCGGCCGGCGCCGAGGTCGAACCAGCCGGCGACGGCCAAGGGGCCTTCCGCCAGGTTCATGCCGGCCTGCAAACCCTCGGCGGCCTCGCGAATCGCCGCGGTTTGGTCCGCCGGCGCCACGGCGGACAGATCGAACCTCGTCAGCGGCCAGGCGGCATGTTGGGCGTGATGCTGCCGCCAACCGGCCGCGCCGCGTTCGAATCGCAACCGCAGCGCGTCGTGGTGCAGGCACAATTGGTCCAGGGCCGCCGCGACCCATTCGACCCGCGCCGAGCTTCCGACCTCCAGCAGCACCGCCTGGTTGAAGTGCTGGGGATCGATCGGGTCGTCGTCGAGAAACCAGTGCTGGATCGGCGTCAGCGGCGCCTCGCCCGCGATCGGGCCTTGCTCGGCGTCGATCGTTTGGCAAGTTCCCTCGACGGCGGCCAGTTCGGCGATCGTTTGATGCTGGAAAAGCTGCTTGGGCGCGAACCGCAGCCCCGCCTCGCGGGCGCGCGCGATGACCTGAATGCTCAAGATCGAATCGCCCCCCAGCTCGAAAAAGTTGTCATGAATGCCGACCTGGGCGACGTTCAGCAATTTCGTCCAGATATCGACCAAGGCCCGTTCGGCCGGGGTCGCGGGCGGAGCGTAAGCCCGCCTTCCTTGACGCGATTCCTGGTCCGGAGCGGGCAACGCATCCCAATCGAGCTTGTGATGCGACGTGAGCGGCAGCGAATCGAGCGTCACGACCGCCGAAGGAAGCATGTACTCGGGCAGCTTCGTGCGCAGCCATCGCCGCAGAGCGCCGGCAGTTAATTCCCCTCCCTCTCCCTCCGGGAGAGGGCCGGGGTGAGGGAACGGATTGGACGGCGCACCGAGCGGCACGACATAAGCGACCAGACGCTTGCCGCCCGGCGAATCCTCGCGGCATAGGACGGCCGCTTCGCGGATCGCCGGATGTTGCACGAGCGCGCGTTCGATTTCCCCCGGCTCGATGCGAAACCCGCGAAGCTTGATTTGGCGATCGACGCGACCCAAGAATTCCAGGTTGCCGTCGGGGCGCAGCCGAGCGCGATCGCCGGTGCGCAGCAGCCGTGATCCCGATTCGGGCGCGAATGGGTGAGGCACGAACCGCTGGCCGCCGCCCTCCGGGACATTGCGGTAGCCCCGCGCCAGGCCGACGCCGCCGAGGTAGAGTTCGCCCGGGGCGCCCAGGGGCGCCGGCTGCCGGTGCGGGTCGAGCACGAAAGCCTCGGTGTTGGCGATCGGCCGCCCGATGGGCAAGCGGCCGGCGAACCGATCGAGCGACTCGTCCGGAGCAAGCTCCAAGAGCGTGCTGGTGATCGTCGCTTCGGTCAGACCGTAGGCATGCAAGAACCGCACGCGCTGTCGGCAGAACGCTTGCCATTGCTCGACCAATTCCACCGCCGGCGATTCGCCGCCGACCAGCACGACCTTGAGATCGTAGGGCGGGTCTTGCCCCCCCGCGGCGTGACAATGGCCGTTGCCATTCGTGGCGGGCACGGTCCGCCCTGCCGACGCCGCCTCCGCCACGCACTGCTGCCAGAGCACGGTCGGCAAGTGCAACACGCTGATGCGATGTCGCCGGCAGTCGTCCAAAATTCCTCGGCCGCTCAATTCGGCCGACGCGGCGGGCAAGACCACAGTCGCCCCGCTCAGCAGCGCCGGAAAGATCTCTTCGCCAGCGGCGTCGAAACCGAGCGAGACGACTTGCAACACGCGGTCGCCGACGCCCGAACGATAACGCCGCGCCAATTCGGTCGCGTGGTTGACCAGGCTGCGATGCTCGATTTCGACGCCTTTGGGCTGACCGGTCGAACCGGAAGTGTAAATCACATAAGCCAAATCGCCTGGCCCCGACAACGGCTCGAGCGGCGCCGCGCTCTCGCGGGCGATTTCCGGCCACTCGGCGTCGAGCAAAACTTCCTCGGCTTCGTGCGGCGGCAACCGCGGCAATGTGGCCTGGGTCGTCAGAATCACGGGCAGCCGCAAATCGTCCAGGATCAGAGCCAGTCGCTCGGGCGCTTCGGAGGGATCGAGCGGGACGTAACCGCCCCCCGCTTTGAGCACGCCCAAGACGGCCACGAGCATTTCGACCGAACGCTCGAAGCACAGCCCGACCGGCGTTTCCGGACCGACGCCCATACCGCGCAGATAGCGGGCCAACTGGTTCGCGCGGGCGTCGAGCTCGCGGTACGACAACTGCACGTTTTCGCAGATCACGGCCGCCGCGTCGGGATTTCGCGCCGCTTGTTCGGCGAACCGTTCGTGGATCGTGCGATCGCCCGGAAAGTTGGCAGCCGTTTCATTCAACCCGGTGAACAGTCGTTCCGATTCGGCCGGAGAGAGCAGCGGCAGCTTCGAGATCGGCCGATCGCGATGGGCGACGGCGCCGGCCAGCAACGTGCGCCAAGCGGCCAGCATCCGCTCGATCGTCGCCGCCTCGAACAGCTCCGCGTTGTAAACCAGCGTGGCCGACAATCCGCCCGCTTGCTGCTCGATGACCAGGCCCAAATCGAACGTGGCAAGCGCGCGATGTTCGACGTGGATCTCGCCGATCGTCAGCCCGGCCGCGGTCGCCGACTGCCAGTCGAAGTTCTCGAACACGAACATCGCTTGAAACAGGGGCGATTGATCGGCGCCGCGCTCGGGCCGCAGGACTTCGACGAGTTTGTCCAGCGGGAGTTCCTGGTTCGCCAAGGCGCCCAGCGTCGTTTCGCGGACGCGGGCGAGCAGTTGGCGAAAGCTCGGATCGCCCGACAAGTCGGTTCGCAGCGCCAGCGTGTTGGCGAAGAAGCCGATCAGCGGCTCGAATTCGACGCGTGTGCGGTTGGCCGCCGGCGAACCGACGCAGATGTCGCGTTGATCGGAGTATCGCGAGAGCATGATTTGAAACGCGGCCAGCAGCGTCATATAGAGCGTGGCGCCTTCTTCGCGCGCCAGCCGCTGCAAGCCCGCCGCCAGTTCGAGTGGCAGCGAGCAACATTCGCTTCCGCCGCGGAAGCTTTTCTCGACCGACCGCGGACGGTCTGTAACAAGAGCGAGCGCCGGCGGCAGGCTTGCGAAGCGGTCGGTCCAATACTTTAGTTGCGACGCGAGCGCCGGCCCGTCCAGCCGCTGGCGCTGCCAGGCCGCGAAGTCGGCGTACTGCAGCGGCAACTCGCCGAGCCGGCACGGCCGGCTGGAAACCAGGCCCTCGTACAGAGCCGCCAGTTCCTTGAGGAAGACCCCCATCGACCAGCCGTCGACGGCGATATGATGCGCGCCAAGCGCCAGCAGGTGTTCCTCGTCGGAAAGCCGATACAGCGCAACCCGGACCAGCACATCGCGCTGCAAGTCGAACGGTTGCGACGCCATCGCGGCGGCGCGGCGGCGAGCTTCGGTCCGGCGAGCCTCGGGCGCGGCGTCGGGCATCGCCGCTTCGAGATCGACGATCGCAAGCTCGATCTTCGTTTCGTCGCGAATGATCTGCCGCGGTCGGCCGTCGAAAGCTTGAAAATTGGTGCGCAGCGATTCATGGCGGCGGACGATTTCATCCAAGCCGCCTCGCAGCGCCGCCAGATCCAGCGGCCCGCACAATTGCGCCGTGGCGTGAATGTTGTAGCGCGGGACTTGTTCGAGCTGTTCGAGAAACCACAGCCGCTGCTGAGCGAAGGATAACGGGAGTTCGCCGTCGCGCGGCGCCGGTGCAATCGGGGCCGCCGCGCCGTCCGCCTGCACGGCGTCGATGCGTTCGGCCAGCGAGGCGATCGTCGGCGCCTCGAACAGCGTTCGCAACGGCAGTTCGACGCCGAATTCCGCCTGCACGCGCGCCAAAAGCTGCGTCGCCAACAGCGATTGGCCGCCGTGGTCGAAAAAGTTGTCGTGGACGCCGGCCGATTCCTGGCCCAGCACGTCGCGCCACAACCGCGCCAACGACGTCTCGGTCGCGGAGCGCGGCGCGACAGGCTCGGCGTTCGCGGGCCGGCTGGCAAGCTGGCCGTCGCGCCACATCAGCACGGTTTGCAGCCTGCCGGCCAAAAAGTGCTCGCGGCAGGCACGGCGCCGCGTCTTTCCGCTCGATGTCTTGGGCAGCGTGCCGGGATGAATCAAGGCCACCGCGTAAACTGGCACGCCATGCACCTCGGCCACGCGCTGGCGAATCGTTTCGAGCAGCGCCGCGGGATCGATCCGCTTCGGCCGCAGCACCTCTTGGACGATCACCAGCCGTTCTTCGCCATCGACGTCGATCGAGAACGCGGCGCCGCCGTCCGATCGGAGTGCATCGTGGCAGTGCAATGCGGTTTGCTCGACATCCTGCGGATAGAGGTTGCGACCGCGGATGATGATCACGTCTTTGAGACGGCCGGCCACGAACAACTCGCCGCCGTCGAAGAATCCGAGATCGCCGGTCCGCAAGAACGGCCCTTCGCCGCCGGCCAGCCGGGCGCCGAAAGTGGCCGCCGATTCCTCGGGCCGGTTCCAGTAACCACGGCCGACGCTGGGGCCGGAAACCCAGATTTCGCCGACTCGCCCGTCGGGCAAGCGCGCGCCGCTGGCCGCGTGGGCGATCACGACACGTTGACCGGCGATGCTTTTGCCGCAGCCAACCAGCCGGCAGACGCGTTCGCCGTTGGTCGCCGGAATCGCGACGTCGCGTTCCAATTCGGCGGCCTTGAACGAGCGCACGACCGGCGGAGCGGAGATCGCGCCGCCGGCCACCATCAACGTCGCCTCGGCCAGACCATAACAGGGATAAAACGCCGAGCGGCGAAAGCCGCATGGGCCAAACGCCTCGGCGAAGCGGTCCATCGTTTCTTCGCGCACGCGCTCGGCGCCGTTCAGGGCCAGGCTCAGGCCGCTCAGGTCGAGAGTCTGCCGTTCCTCGCGGTTGATTTTTCGGACGCACAATTCGTAGGCGAAGTTGGGGCCCGCCGTCGTCCAAGCCTGGTACTTCGAAATGGCGCGCAACCAGCGAACCGGTCGCTGCATGAACGAGACGGGCGACATCAGAATCATGTGCCGGCCGCTGTAGACCGGTTGGAGAATCCCGCCGATCAGGCCCATGTCGTGATAGGCCGGCAACCAGGAGACCGCGACGACGCCCTCGCGATCGATGGTATGCTCGATCCGCTTCAGATTGGCCGCCAGGTTGGCATGCGAAATCACGACCCCGCGCGGCACGCCCGTCGAGCCGGAGGTGTACTGCAAGATCGCCAAATCGGCGGGGGTTTCCGCCAGCTCGCACCGCCGCGCGGGCGGTTCGGCGACGATGTTGTCGGTGGCCAGCAGCGACTTCAATCCTTCCGCCTGGCTGAACAGAGGTCCGGCCCAGCCCAGGGTGGCCTCGGTCGCCAGGATCAAGCTCGCCTGGGCGTCGGTCACGATCGCCTGCAAGCGGGGCAACGTGCGTTCGACGCGGAATGGATCGGGCGGATAAGCCGGCACGGCCACGACGCCCGCATACAAGCAGCCGAACAAGGCGGTGATATAGTCGAGACCCGAGTCGTAGACCAACAAGGCCCGCGAGCCGCGCGGGACCAATCTCCCCAATTCGGCGGCGATCGAACGCGCCTCGCGGTCCAACTCGGCATAGGTCAGGCTCAGCGTTTCGTCTTCGCCATCGACCAGGAAGGTGAACGCCAAGTCGTTCGGCTGGCTGCCGGCACGCCACCTCAGCACTGCGGGTAATGTGGTCAGCTCTCGCGGCCGCGCCGGGGGGCGCAGCCGTGACGAAACATCAACAGCCATCGTGGGTTATCCGCGAAGTTAGGTAACGAATGCAGTGCGGTCGGTCCATGCGAGCGCGGCGGAAGGCCCAGTCCTTCGCGGGGCGACCCAGAGGGGTTCTAGCAAAAAGCATTCCCTTGCGCAGTCCTTTAATTATCCTATTGTCGCCAAATAGGCAGACGAACGGATATTGGGGTGGGATGATTAAAATAGGCGGGAACAGAATTCGGAGGGATTATGCCATTCAACTATACCACAGTTTATGCACTTTACTTTGACGGTAGGATAGTCAGAGTCGACCTCGCTGGAAGGTTCTACGAACGAAGGAGCTGCGATGTGCGCTTGGGTCTTGGTTTTTTGCTGCCTGGCGTCCGGGGCGGGGCCATCGGCGCCGGCGCCGAATGAGGTGTTGACGGAGTTGCTTGAAACGGGGATTTCGGCGCCGGGCGGCCCCGCGGTCAAACTGCCGCCGCCTTCCTTGCCGGATGGCCTGGACGCCAAACGCCAAACCGATGCGCTGGCCAAACTGCCCGGCGCCCGGCACTCGGTCGACCAGTTGCTGCGCAAGAGCGTGGTCGCCCCCTTCGAACTCAAAATCCATCCACCCGCCGATGCGCAAGGCGAATCGAGCCTGTGGCGAGTCGACGCCTGGTTCGTCGCCTACGGCTCCTTGGAGGAGGTGGCCCAAGAAGATTTTCTCAAACGCTGGTCGCGTCTTGGCGGCGGCAAGGAAACTTCCGACGTCGGCTCGTCGGAAGGCCTCTCGCGTGCCGGCAAACTCTCCGACGCCGAAATCGCCGACCGGAAGCTGTTCAAAGCCGGGGAAAAACAGCCCGACGAATACTTTCTCTATAGCACCTTCTCGCTCTTCGATCGCGTTCAACTCAGCGCCACGCGGCATGCCGCGATCACGCGCAGCGACGAATCGTTGCTGATCGCGGCGAAGATCGATCCCCGGTTCGATGCCGACGAGCAGCATCCCAACCAGTGGCGTCCGATGAAGCGCGACGAGTTGGGAAAGATCGAGGCGGGCAAGCCCCATCCTTACGAAGACGCGGGGTTTTACGCGAAGGTGACGCGCCTGAAGCAACCGGCCGGGGCCCTCTTCGTGGAATATCACCAGGCGTTTCAAGAGCCGCGGGCCTGGTTCGGCGGCGCCAATTTATTGCGATCGAAACTGCCGATTTTGGCGCAAGACGCCGTTCGCGATTTTCGACGCAAGCTGAAGGCCAAGGCGGAATAGTTTTTTTACCGACCGCCTAGCTTCTCGAGCGTCGGATCGGGCTGCCAGAGATAGAGGAACGTGGGCAGCCGGCTGCGGTCGAGCCCCGGCATGCTGAGCGGGAACAGCGTCTGTTGCAGCGGAACGTTGGGCGTCACCGCGTAGGGCGTGCGCGCGGGGTCGTTCGGGCGGTGATAAAACACGACCTGCGATCGCGAGCAGCCGCTCATCTCTCCCGCCGTGGCGA
>DATNEC010000229.1:0-7412 GCA_035606815.1 Pirellulales bacterium | reverse complement strand
TTGGCGGTTGCTTTCGGCTTGCGTCCGCCACTGGTTCGCCGGGGTGCGCTGGGCGGCGTCGATCGCCAGAGAATAGCGGGTGCTGTACTCGTTCACGTTGGCCGTGCGGTGGCGAATCCACTGCCGCCAAGTGTCCATCGGCACGCGAACCAAAAACTTCAACTCGACCATCTCAAACGGCGTCGTGTGCCGATGCCGCAGCAGGTAGCGGATCAGCCCGCGATCGTCGGAGACCTTGCGCGTGCCTTCGCCATAGCTGACGCGGGCCGCCTGCACGACGGCCTGATCGTCGCCCATCACATCGACGAGGCAGACGAACCCATCATCGAGCACCGGCAGCTTTTTCCAGCGGAGTTGTTCGACTTGTTCGGCGTTGGTCGGCATGGGCGGCGGCGTTGGGCGGCGAGCAAAACAAGCAGTATACCGCGACGAGGCGAGAAGGGGCAGGAGAGAGCGACCGTCCGCAGCGATACCGTTTGAGATCGCCGCTTCCTTCGCCCCTCATGATCCCGGGCCGCCGGCCCGTCGCGCGTAACGCGCCGGCGTTCTAGTATAATGCGAGGGGCAAATGAGAGGGGTTTCCGATACTAAAACCGTCCGAAAAGGCGATTGAACATGCTGCTGCGACTGAACATGCTGCCGCGACGCTCCCGGCTGCGGATGGTCCTTGTTGGCGCGGCGTTGGTCATTTCGTGTATGCCGGCCGCGGCTGAAGAGCGACTGCCGTTGGACGAAAAGTCTTCCGGCCAGCTTCCGGTCGAAAAGCCCCCCGCGAAATATGATGAGGCTGGCAGCCCTGCGCCGGCGTCGCCCATTCAGGAAAAGCGCCCGATCAGGGCCGACGTTTCCTTGGCCGTCCAGGCGCGGCAGGCGGCCGAACGTGCGATTCCTTATATCGAGAAGGAGGGCGCGGCTTGGATCAACGATCGCAAATGCCTTTCGTGCCATTATGTCGCGTTCATGGTTTGGTCGTTTCGCGACGCCGGCCAGCACGGGTTCGCCGTCGACACGGTCAAGCTCGCCGACTGGACCGACTGGTCGCTGAACCACGCCATCGGACAGGGCGTGGAAGGTCCGGCGCAAATGCTGCTGGCGCGAGATCGAACGAACAAGAACGAAACGACCGTGAAACTCATCGAGTCGCTCGGCGATGCGATCATCAAGGGGCAAGACAAAGACGGGTTCTGGAAGCCAGGCGGGCAGTTGCCCAGCCAGAAGCGGCCGCTGAGCGAGACGACGCAGGTGAGCACGATGTGGAACCTGTTGGCCCTCGACACGCTCGAAGCGCCGAACGATCAGGCGATCGCGTCGCGCGACAAGGCGCTGGAGTGGCTCCAAAAGACCCCGCCCAACGGCGCCGAGCCGGCCGTCAGCAGCGAGTGGTACGCGGCACGGCTGCTAATCGAGAAGAAGTTCGGCGATCCGCGGCAGCTCGAAGCGCTCCGCGACAAAGTCCTGGCGGCCCAGCAGCCCGATGGCGGCTGGGGCTGGCTGTGGGCCGACAAAAGCGACGCCTTTGGCACGGGCCTGTCTCTGTATGCGCTCAGCCGATCCGGAACGCCCAACTCGCACCCGGCCATCGAACGGGCCTGGACGTTTCTGATCGAAACGCAGACCAACGGCGGTTCTTGGGTCGTCCACGGCACGAAGACCGCCACGAAGGACAAGCCCCATCCCTTCAGCAGCTTCTGGGGCTCGAGTTGGGCCTTGCTGGGGCTGAGCCACTCGTTGCCCAACCACTAACCCCCCTCTTCGTCCGGCGCAGCATAAACGGCGATTCCACTATAAGTTGCGTTAAAGATTTCTGGGCGCGGAAGCTACAGCCCGCCGCCGCGGGCATCCGATGGTTACGAGCAGTCGCTCTTGCCGCCGCCCTGCGCTGGCGTGCGCCGGCGCAGCGATAGTTCGTTTCAAAGGAACCGCGGTCTTGAAAGTTTCGCTCAGCGTTTTTTTTCCGGTGTTCAACGGCCAGGCCCAGGTTGCCGCGCAGCTTGAAAAGCTGCTGGAAGTGTTGCCGGATTTGACCCCCGTTTTCGATCTCGTCGTGATCGACGACGGCTCGACCGACGCGACGCCCGAAGTCGTCCATGAGTTGTCGGTGCTCTATCCTCAATTGCGATTGACCGTCCATCCGGGGCGTTGGGGGCAGGCGGCCGCGATGCGCAGCGGGCTGTCGCACAGCTCGGGCGATTGGATCTTAATGCGGGGCGAGCATGGCGAACTGGGCCTGGGCTGCCTGCCCAGGCTTTGGCAGGCAAAGGCGGGCCACGATGCGGCCCTGGCGCGCTCGGCGGCGGAAGCTTCGCTGGGCTGGGTTCCCTCGTTGCCCGGCGGCCGGGCGCCGGCCGAGCCGTGCTGGAGCCTCGTTCGCCGCCGCGTGCTCGAAGCCTGGCGCCAGGAGGCCGAAGACGACAATTGGCTGGGCTTCGTGTCGAGCCGCGATCACCGCGTGGCCGAACTTGAATTTCGTCCGCGGCGAGCAAGCCCCGTTTGGGCCGCGCCACGGGCGGCTTCGTCGGGGCTCGCCGGAGCCGGCCCATCGACCTCCGCGAGCGGTTCCGAGCGCTCGCTCGCCAAGCGGCCGAACTATCTCGCCCGGTTCAAGGCGTTCGCCTTGGGCGAGTAATTTCCTTAAATCCCCGTTATTCTCTTGACATTGCCGTTTCGGCCCTTGTCTAGCGATCAAGGCATGCTTATCATTCGGTGATGCGGAAATTGCGGTCGGGACGCCGCAAACCGCTTTCAAAAACGCTTTGGCGGGTCAGCCAAAAAAAGAGGCCGTCGACGTCTGCGGGCAAGCAACGTCGCGGAGAGCGTAGCGACTTCGTGCGCTCCACTGCGATGAAGAACGTCGGCCTGACTGCGGGAGCACCTTCTTTTCGGATTCTTTAGAACTTTGCGCGGCTTGGCGGATTTCGGCGCACCCGAATCGCGTCGAACAAGCGGCCCATAAGTTCGGCTTGCCCTTCTATTTCTGTCGTCCCGCGGACCGGCGGCCTGCGCCAGGTTCGTCTCCGCTCGGGCGGCGTAACGATCTCAGACCAGCAATTGCGGGCTGGTCCATTTTAGACCGCAAAAACCATGAAGCGTGGGAACGTGGAGCGAAAGAGCATGAGCATGTCGGAGCTAGGGACGGAAAGTTTTCAAGCGATTCAGCCCACGACGGGCATCCGCGGCGAAGAGCGCCGCTGGCATCGCATCAAGGAAGTGCGCCGCGAGCAAGGAGTCTCGCTGCGCCGCGTCTCGCAATTGCTGCGGACCGAGGTCCGCGAATTGCGCCGCGAAGAGGAAGAAACCAGCGATCTGCCTCTGAGCCGCATCTACGAGTGGCAGAAGGCCCTGGAAGTGCCGATCGCCGATTTGTTGGTCGATAGCGCCGGTCCGCTGTCGCCGCCGGTGTTGGAGCGGGCCCGCATGGTGCGAGTCATGAAAACCGTGGCCGCGATCATGGAAAAGGCCGAGAACACCGGGATCGAACGGCTGGCCCAAACCCTCGTCGACCAATTGGTCGAGATCATGCCCGAACTCAAAGGCATCAATCCTTGGCACTCGGTCGGCCAGCGTCGTTCGCTCAACGAGTACGGGCGGATCATGGAGCGGTCGTATTCCGCCGACATCTGGCGGGACTGTTGAGCGAAACTTTAGGCTAAATGTCCTCCGATCCGCGTTTCGTCGTGCTCGCCCAAGGCCCGATCAGGTGGTATGATTGCTTGGCGGCAAAGGCGCCAAAACGCAGGCAATCCGGACGACATTTCGGTGGCGATTCTATCGAAGGGCAGTCCCACGCGACCGTTCGCAGTCCGAATTGCCATCCTGGCGGCATCGTTGGCGCTTGCCGGCCCGTCGGCGCTTGCCGAGGAAGGCGGCGCCAGCCCCGCGGAATGCAAGGTTGCATTGCCCCAGATCGCCTTGCCGCGGCCGTGCGACGAGTTGTGGGTCGTCAGTTGCCGGGGCTTGGGCTGCGCACCATCGGAAGAGGCGGCCCAGCGGATGCAATATTGGCGGTATCGCCCCAATCGCTGGGCCTCGTCTGATCGCGGCGCATTCCTGGCGTCGCCCGACGAACTGACAACCAGCTTTTTCGTGGTCGGCAACGATTACACGCACGCCGAAACGATCGAGACGGGCTGGTTCGCCTATTGCCGATTGATGCGCCAGGCGCCTGAGTCGGCGCCGTTGCGGTTCGTGATCTGGTCTTGGCCGTGCGACCGCATTCCAGGCCGGCGGTTGACCGATGCCAAGATCAAGCTGGGGCGGACCCCGGCCGCCGCTTTTTATATGGCCTGGCTGGCGGATCGGCTTCCCGATGAGACGCCCATCTCGATGTCGGGCTCCAGCTTCGGCGCTCGCATTATCACGGGCAGCTTGGAACTGCTCGCGGGCGGCCGGCTGGCCGGCTATCAATTGGCCGCCCGGGCTGACCGCCGACCGCGCCACGTGAACGCGGTGCTGATGGGCGCCGCCATCGACAACGACGATCTATGGCCGGGGCAGCCGTTCGGCCGATCGCTCTCGCAGGTCAATCAGATGCTGGTGTTCGTCAACAGTTCGGACCGAGCGCTGAAGTTCTACCGCTACTTGTTCGGCCGCCGCAGCGGCTTGCGGGCGATCGGTACGACGGGGGCGGTCTCCACATATCGGCTGGGGGGGGAGGCCGACAAGATCGTTAGCCGCGAGGTCGGCGCCTATGTCGGCCCCGAACATGGCGCCAAGCCGTTCTTCGAGTCGCCTGCCGTGGTGCGCATGATGCAGCCCTATCTGCTCGATCCGCCGGCGGAATCGGCGGTGATCGAGGCCAGCCGGTAAGTTGGACCGTTGCGGCGAAATCTACAAGAACGCCGGCAGGCGGGCCGCGCGATCAAGAGGCCGCAGTCATTTCGCCCGGTTCGGGGTCGCGATCGGCGGCGACGATCTCGAACATGTAGCCGTTGGGATCGCGAAAGAAGAACCGCTCGAACGGCGTCGGGCGCAGCGGCTCGATCAGCCCCGCCCCCGCGGCGACCAGACGGCGCCGCAAAATGGGGAACTCGGCCACAGGAACCGCCAGGGCCAGGTGCCTGCCATATTCCTGCTCGAACGGCGAAGGCGCGAAGTCTTTCACTTCGATCAGATGCAGTTCCTGGCCTGGGGCGATCTCCAGCCATCCGGCGCGCCGGCCGATATTGTTCGGTCGTTCAATCGGCCGCCAGCCCAAGGCCGCGGCGAAGAAGGCAAGCGATCCTTGCACGTCGCGCGTGGCCAAAGTCAAATGGGCGAAACTCATGCGATCTTGGCGAAGAACTCGTCGGAGGCCATCATCAAGGCCCAAACTTGCTGGTCGAGCGCGCCGGTGTCCAGATCGGCGGCGAAGGCCGCCTGTCCTGCCGGATCGGGCTGGCGGTCGAGGAAGTCGAGATCGTCGATAAACGGCACGGTCCCCGTGAAGCGGTCGTTGGGGTCGATGGCCGATTGGTAATAGCCCCCCACCTCGCGAAGGTGATACTCGTGGCTGTTGAATACGATCTCGGCGACCTGTTCGCGCGTCATCCCCGCGCTCAAGGCCGCGCCGAAACCCGACAAGGCGTTCGCATCGGGCGCCCGGCCGAGCGCCAGATTGAACAGCCGGGTCACGAAGCCCGAGCTAGTGCCGCCCGAGAGTTGATAGAATTCCGCCGTGCCGGCGACATTGGCTTCCGTCTGCTCGATCGTCTCGTGCGTGCTGATGATGCCTACCCAGAACGCCAAGCCGACCGCGTCGGGATCGCGCCCCAGGTATTTTTCGAAGATGCCGGTCACCAGATCGGCGCCAAGTTCGCCCGGCATCGCCGCGGCGATGAGCGTCTGGACCACATGCACGCGCGACTGGCCCTGATCGAGCAGGTTCGACCAGTACGGCAGCGCCGTCGTATCGACCTGGCGGTGCAAGAGATCGCGATAAACCTCTTGAATGAAGCGCTGGTTGGGCGTTCCGACCGTGCCGTTGGGCAGCAACTCTTCGGCCATCCTGGCCGCGGACGCGATCGTGGCCGAAGCGGTATCGTCGTTCACGGTCACCTTGATCGGAGTGACGCCCTCGTCCATGTAAACGTGCGAACCGGTTACGGTGTACGTGGTCCCCATCTGGGTAATCGTCCCTGGCGACGTGACGCCGTCGCCCCAGTCGATGACCGCGGTGAAACCGCTGGCCGGTTCTCCGCCGTTGCCATGCACGAAGGTGGCCACGGCAACATTCGTCAGCGGCGACCGCTCGAAGCCGTTGAGGGCCACGCCCGTGCCGGAAATCGACGGCTCGGTGATGTCGGCCGCGCCAGTGGCCGTCGCCGTGCTGCCGCCCGCGTCAACGATCGTCGCCTTGACGGTAAACGTGCCGTCCTCGGTATAGGCGTGCGAACCGCTGACGTTGAAGCCTCCGCCCGCCGCCGCCACGACGCCCGCCGTCGTCGTGCCGTCGCCCCAGTCGATCGTGGCCGTGTAGTCGCTGACCGTGCCGTTCGGGTCGGCGTCGGTAAATGTGGCGACGACGCCCGTGAACGTCGTGAATTCCGGCGATGTGACCGTCGTTCCGGTGGCGCTCAGCGGCGCATCGGCCACGTTGGCGGCGCTGGCGGCCGTGGCCGTGCTGCCGCCGACGTCTTGCACCGCGACTTGCACCGGATTCGGGCCTTCTTCCAAATAAGTGTGCGTGCCCGTCACGTCAAACCCGCCGCTGCCGTTGGCCGTCACCGTGCCGGCCGTTGTCGCGCCGTCGCCCCAGGTGATCGTAGCGCTGAAATCCGAAAGCGGGGCGGTTGGATTCGCATCGACAAAAGTGGCGACGATGCCGGTGAACGAGGCGCCTTCGGTGGGAGTCACCGTCGTGCCGGATGCCGTCAGCGCAGCGTCGCCGACGTTCGCCGTGCTATTGGCGGTCGCCGTGCTGCCGCCGACGTCGGCGATGGTCACGGTGATGGAATCGGTCCCTTCTTCGGCGTAGATATGCGCGCCGGAAACCTGGAAACCTCCGCCGGCCGCCGTTACCGTGCCCGCGGTCGTCGCGCCGTCTCCCCAGACGATGGTCGCCGTATAATCCGCGACCGTGCCTGCCGGGTCGGCGTCGGTGAAGGTGGCGACTACGCCGCTGAATGAAAGCCCTTCGGTCGGTGCAATCGTGACGCCGGCGGCCGACAGCGGAGCGTCGGCGACGTTGATCGTCGCCGTCGCAGTGCCCGTCGCCGTGCCTGGCGCGTCGTCCGCGAGCGTGACCGTCGCCGTCATGACGCCCTCTTCGCCATAAACGTGGCTGCCGGTCACGGTGAACGATCCGGCCGAACCGCCGACCGTGCCGGCGGTTATCGTGCCATCACCCCAATCGATCGTGGCCGTGAAGTCGGCCGGAAGATTGCCGGGGTAAGTCGTATCCGTGAAGGTGGCCACGGTTCCCGAGAACGTGGCGC
>DATNEC010000228.1:0-2496 GCA_035606815.1 Pirellulales bacterium | reverse complement strand
CAAGCTCTGGTCGCACACGTCGGCCGCGCCGGTGAAAAACTTCGGCGGCCACGCGGCGCAGATTTACTCCGTGGCTTTTAGCGCCGACGGGCAGACGATCGCTTCAGCCAGCGCCGACCAGACGATCCGCTTCTGGAATGTCGCGGCGGGCAACCAGGTGCGGCAAATCAACGGCCACCAAGGATCGGTCTATTGCATCGACTACAGCCCCGACGGCAACCTGATGGTCTCCGTCGGCGCCGACATGACGGCCCGGCTGTGGGACGCCAACAGCGGCAACGAGTTGAAACGCTTCGCCGGGGTCGATGCGCCGCTCTACAGCGCGGTTTTCAGTCCGAATGGGGCGACCGTGGCAGCGGGCGGGCTGGGCAAAATCATTTATCTGTGGGATGTCGGCTCGGGCCAGTTGAAGCTTTCGGTCACCGGCCATGCCGATCACATCTATCGCGTGGTCTTCAATCCGGCCGGCACGCGGCTGCTGTCGACCGGCTACACCGGCCACGTTTTCGTCTGGGACGTCGCCAGCGGCAAGCAACTCTTCACCACCAAGCTCCCTTCAGCGGCGAACTATGCGGTTTACGCCCCCGACGGCGCCCGCGCGCTTGTCTCCTGCGCAGACGGGAATGCGTATTTCATCGATCTGCCGCCCGAGGCCAGATAATGTAGGGCTCACGCGGAGGCCCGGAGCCGCGGAGAGGGAGGGAGAGGAAACGATGAGCTTTTGGCGCAAATGTTGCAGAGTTTGAAGGTTGTTTTGTGCGAGAATCGCCTTGTTTTTAGGAGAGATCGCCATGAAAGAAACCAAGATCACGCTACCAGAACTGGGGATGATCGCGGGTACGCGGGCCGCCTTGGGGGCCGGGCTGGGGTTGCTGCTCGCCGACCGGCTCGGCGATCGCGAGCGCAAGGCAGTCGGCTGGACGCTGTTTTTGTTCGGGGCCGTCAGCACGATCCCACTGGCCATCGAAGTCTTGGGCAGACGTCGGGCCGCCGAACCGAACATGCTTTCCTGCGACAGCGAATCAGCGGAGCGAGCGAACGGACGCCAGCGCCAAGAGCGGCATTCGCCCGCGATGTGAGGCTGATCGAACGCTTGAACAGAACGCTAGCGGGCCGAGCGTTCCCGCTTTGTAATCGCATAATCGACCACGCACACGATCAACCCCGCGGCCAATAGGCCGAACGACCAATAGGCTTCGGACGAGTCGTTTCGTTGGGCATGCGTGATACTCGCGTGCAACATGAACACGCAGGATGCCGCGAAGCTCAAGGGCGTCGCCGGAGACAGGGGCGCCCGGTAAGGCCTCGGCCTCGCCGGATCGCGATAACGGAGCACGATCAACGACAGCGAGACGAGCAATAGGAACAGCCAAAACACCGGAAAGGTGAAGTTCACCATCCGCTCGAAGCCGTCGCCGTCAGACTTGCCCGCACTCAGCCCGAAGCCCAGCACCACGGTCATCGCAATCAGCCCTTGCGTGGCCAGCGACCAGGCGGGGGTGCCAAGCCGCGGACTCCAACGACCGAGCAGCGCGAATAGCTTGTGCTCTTTGCCCATCGCATAATAAATCCGCCCGCCGGTGAAAATCATGCCGTTGACGGCGCCCAAGGCCGAAACGGCGACCAGCACGCTCACGGCCTTGGCGCCCCATTCGCTGGCGCCGAGCCGGGCCACGTCGGCCGCCACGGCCGGGGCTTGCCGCAATCCTTCGAGGCCCAGCGCATGCAGAAAAGCGGCATTGACCAGCGCGTAGATCAACGTCACCGCGAGCGTCCCCGAGACGAGCGCCCGAAAAATACTCTTCTCCGGGTCGCGCACCTCGGCGCTCACGTAAGCCATGTCGTTCCAGCCGCCGTATGCGTAGAGGATCAAAATCATCGCCAAGCCCCAGTTCGCGTCGGACGGCTGCTCAGGCGCCGGAGTCTCAGGCGCCGTGTACAAAAACCCGATGGCGACGACCGCCAGCAAGCCGATGACCTTCGCCACGGTGAGCAGATTCTGCGTCCACTTGCCCGACGCCACTCCCAAAATGTTGATGACGGTCAACACGGCGATGGCGCCGGCCGCATAAATCGCCAGAGCGTGCGAGCCGAGCGGATAGATCTGGTTGGCGTAATCGGCAAAGACGAAGGCCAGCGAGCCGATCGAACCGGGCCGCACGATCCACAATTCGCACCAGGCGAACAGCAGGCCCATCGGCCGTCCATAGGCGCGCGAAAGAAAGATGTAATCGCCCCCTGCCGCCGGAAACATCGTGGCCAGTTCGGCATAGCAGAGCGAGCCGATCAAGGCGAACAGGCCGCCGGCCAGCCAGACGCCGAGCACGGCCAAAGAACTCGGCACGGAGCTCGCGATCAGCGGCGCCGTCTTGTAGACGCCCGAGCCGATGATGATGCCGACGATGATCGAAGTCGAGTCGAACAGCGTAAGCCGTCGCTGTGGAGCGGCCTGGGAAGCGAGGTCGTCGGCGCTCATGAGAACCCGGCGGCAAAAGG
>DATNEC010000215.1:0-2587 GCA_035606815.1 Pirellulales bacterium | reverse complement strand
TGTACGACGATGGCCGGATCGGTCGGCAAGCCGAAACGCTCCGAAGCGACTTCGACCCACCAGACGTCTCCCTTTTTGGCTTCGAACTCGAACACGTCGACGTCGGCCGCCGGGAAGAAGCCGCCGGCAATGTCGCAAGGCAACGAAATCTTCTGCACGTGAGCTCGGTCATTATTGGGCTCGCTCTCCGCAGTCGACGCCGCCTCGGGCAGCCCTGGCGGCGGCCACGAGAAAGAGCTGACAGTATGCGTGGAAGGATGCAGAGGAATCGGCGCCTCGGCGGGCAAATCACGTAGCGTCAAACGATAGAAGTGCGTCGGCCCGCCGTTGTAGGTCAGGTCGTGGACCTTGATCACGTACTTGCCGTCCGCCGGCACGGCAAACTCGAGCACGCCCCCTTGCCGTTCGACTTGCAGGTCGCGGCCCTGCGCATCGCCGACGATCAGCACCGCCTGCAATTTGGAATCGATGCCTCGAGCGGCGCATTCGATCATCACCCGTTGTCCCTTGCGGCCGGCGAACGTGTAATGATCGACCGCTCGCGAACTGGTCGAGGCATTGCAGACCGAGTTGAGCGGCAGCTCCATCGCCGTGTCCAGCGACGTGTTGGGCTTGGTCCGCACGACTTCGTCCAACGAGCCGACGGAGAAGGCTCGCGAGGAGGAGATGCCCAGCCGTGTCATCATGCGCGCCTCGTAGAGACCCGCCGGGCAATCGGCGGCGATCGAGACGACGTACTTGCTCGCTTCGGGCTGCCCGGCGTCGTCCAGCTTGGGCGCCGCGGTGATGCGGGGATCGGAGAAGACCAGCTCGTCGACGTCTTCCAGGCTCTCGCCACTGATCGTGATCTCGACCTGCGCACCTGCCTTGCCGCCCATCGGCATCGTCGTCAACAGCCGCGGGGCAGGCAGTCCGACCGCTTGGGCGAAGGCCGGCGGCGCCATGCTCCATGTCGTCACACAGAGCAACGCCGCCAGCAACATCGCCGTGGCTCGCTTCAGCGAGGCGCGGAAAGTGGCGGCTTCGGCGAAAAGCTTGCGGCGATTCGAGCGGCAATGCGGGCTATGAACCATGTCAGTCATCGTTCGCCTAGTGATTGAACAGGAATTCTTTGGTATTGATCAAGGCCCAGATCAGATCTTGAAAATTCTCGCGTCCGGCCCGCAGGGCATCGACCGGCTTGCCATCGGCGCTGGTGCGCGGCTCGTTCAGATAGTCGGTGGCAATCTTCAACTCGTCGCCGCGCGGCTCGCGGGCGAAGGCCGCCAAATACAACTCGCGGACCTTGGCTTCAACCGGCTGGTCGGACTTGGCCAGCCGTTCGGCGCGACCGTTGGGGTTGCCAAGCTTCGCCTTAATGTCGGCGGCGTTGATTAAGTGCAGGCTCTGCGCCAGGCTGGAAGATTGCACGCGTTCGCACTCGCAAACGCTTTCGCCCTCCGGCCGCCCGAAGACTTTGAGAAATGGAATCGCACGGTTGTAGCTGTTGTCCGGCAGCGCGACCGCGCGCGTGCCCGGCGGCAAGTTGGCGAAATCGGTTTGCGTTTCCGCCAATCGATCGATGGCGTCGAGCAGCGCTTCGGCTGGCAGCCGCCGCGGGTAGAACCGCGAGTAGCTCTGCGCATCGACCAGGTTGTATTCGTTCGGCTCCTCGCTCAACTGATAAGCGTGCGAGCGGGTAATCGCGCGCACCAGCTCTTTCAGATCGAACCCGCTGGCGATGAAATGCCGCTCCAAAGCGGCCAGCAGCGCGGGATTGGTCGGCGGATTCGTGTCGCGGATGTCGTCTTCCGGCTCGATCAGGCCGCGCGTGAAAAAGTGCTTCCAGTATCGATTGACGAGCGCCTTGGCGAAGAACGGGTTGTCCTTGGAGCTCATCCAGTCGGCCAACCGCAGCCGCGGGTCTTCGTCGGGGGCGATCTCCGCGATGGCATCGCCGAGCGCCGCCGGCTTGAGCGGCAAACCGGTCTTCACGTTCGTGGCCGTGGCGACGCCGCGCTGGTGGAAGATCAAATCTTCGCCGCGCACCGACGAAGGTTTTCTGCCAACCTGCGAGAAGAACGCCGCCAGCGAGTAATAGTCGTCCTGGCTCCAGCGCTCGAAGGGATGGTGATGGCACTGGGCGCACTGCATGCGGACGCCGAGGAACAACTGCGCCACGTCTTCGACCTGCTGCTTCGGTTCTTTGACTCGCTTGTACCAGGCCACCGGCGGATTGCCGATCACCGTGCCCGTGGCGGCCAACAGTTCGCGGACGAACTGGTCGTAAGGCTTGTTGGACAGCAGACTGTCGCGTACCCAGGCGTGGAAAGCGAAGTTTGCGACCATGTCGCTGGCGTCGTCGCGCCGGTTCTTTAACAGCGCCGTCCACTTGCTGGCGAAGTAGTCGGCGTAATCGGGACTTTGCAGTAATGCGTCGATGGCCTTATCGCGTTTGTCGCTTTCGGTGCCGGCCAGAAACGCCGCCGCCTCTTCCTCGGTCGGCAGACGCCCGGCGATGTCCAACGTGACGCGGCGGAGAAACGTTGCGTCGTCGCAGAGGGGAGAGGGCGGGACGCCAATCTCCTTCAGGTTCGCAAACACGTGC
>DATNEC010000209.1:0-2769 GCA_035606815.1 Pirellulales bacterium | reverse complement strand
CGGCCAGGTAGAGCCGAAAATTCGGCATTCGCAAGACGGCGTAAGGATCGTGCAGCGGTACGCCGGGGACGGCGATTTCGGTTTCCGGTTCCGCGGCTTCGTCGAGCGACATGCGGCCATCTTAGCAGCTTGGCATTCGCTCGCCGAGCGGGGATCGTCCGCATAGCTCGCCAGATGCGACACGCTTGACGGCGGAACCGGCGTGTGTACAACGGCAACGTGCGGCGCCGCGTTCGAGGAGCGAGTCGGATGGAGTTTTCCCACGTCGGAATGATCAGCGACCGGCCGCGCGAAGGCGAAGTCTTCGTCGAAGCCACGCGAGTTTGGATCACCGATTTCGTCAAGCATCCGCTGCACGTCGAGTGGCTGCGCTTCGAGCCCGACAGCCCGGTGACGAACGCCGTGCGGACGCAGCCGCACGTGGCCTATCGCGTGCCATCGATCGCCGAGGCCGCCCGCGGCATGCCGGCGCTGATCGAGCCGTTCGAGCCGCTCGCCGGGCTGCGAGTCGGTTTTTATCAGTCGGCCGATGGGGCCGTGATTGAATTCATGGAATATGAAGGCTCGCCATTTTGAGGTCCGCGGGAGATAGCTGATGCGCACCGGTTTTCAACTTATTTGGACGCTGCTCGCCTTCGCCGCGTGCGGTCATGCTGCAAACGCAGCCGAGCGCCCGAATATTCTCTGGCTGATCGCGGAGGATTTCGGGCCCGAGTTGGCGTGCTACGGCACGCCGCAGGTCTTCAGCCCCGCGCTCGACAAGCTCGCCCAACAAGGCGTCCGCTACACGCGGGCCTATACCACCGCGCCGGTCTGCTCGGCCAGTCGTTCGGCGTTCATGACCGGGATGTACCAAACCACGATCGGCGCCCACAACCACCGCTCGCACCGCGACGACGGCTATGGTCTGCCCGACGGCGTGAGAGTGGTGAGCGACTGGCTGCGCGACGCCGGCTACTTCACGGCCAACGTGCAAAAGCTGCCGGCGGCGTGCGGCTTTCGCGGCACGGGCAAGACCGATTGGAATTTCAGCTACGGCCCGGCGTTCGACTCGAACGACTGGAGCGAGTTGAAATCGCATCAGCCGTTTTACGCGCAGATCAATTTCCAGGAAACGCACCGCAAGTTCCACGCTCCCGAGCGGGCCGATCCCGACAGGGTGCTTATACCACCCTATTATCCCGACCATCCGGTGACGCGGGCCGACTGGGCGGCGTATCTCGACGCCGCCAGCGAACTTGACCGCAAAGTCGGCCTGGTTCTCGATCAGCTCGCCACGGACGGCTTGGTCGATAACACTGTCGTCGTCTTCTTCGGCGACCACGGGCAGGCCCACGTGCGGGGCAAGCAGTTCTGCTACGAAGAAGGTCTGCACATCCCATTGATCATCCGCTGGGCCAAGGATTTTCCGCCGCCCAAAGGTTTTCGGCCCGGCACGGTCGACGACCGCCTAATCGAGGCGATCGACCTGGCGCCGACGATGCTCGACGTCGCGGGGGCCGAGATTCCGCCGAAGATGCAAGGCCGCGCATTCTTGGGCGAGCATGCGGCGGCGCCGCGTGAGTACGCTTTCGGGGCGCGCGATCGATGCGACGAGACGGTCTTTCGCCTGCGGACGGTGCGCGACGACCGCTATCGCTACATCCGCAACTTTACGCCCGAGCGCCCATTTTTGCAGGCCAACGACTACAAGGAGCGCAGCTACCCGGTCTGGAACTTGCTGAAAGAGCTCGACGCCCAGGGCAAGCTGACGCCGCCGCAGAAATTCCTGACGGCGCCCGCGATGCCGGCCGAGGAACTGTACGATCTCGAGCGCGACCCGCACGAGATTCACAATCTTGCCGCATCGAAAGGTCCGGCCGACAAGGCGGCGCTCGAATGCTTGCGCGGCGTGCTGGAAAAATGGATCGTCGAGACCGACGACCTGGGCCGGATCATGGAGCCGCCGGAAGTCGCCGCGGCCAAGGGCGCAACGAAGCCCAGCACGAACCCTAACGCCGCGGCGTCCAAATCGCCGCCGAAGCGCGAGAGGGGTTCCGAATGAACCTGAGCATCGATCTGGAAAACCGCGTGGCGATCGTCACCGGCGGCGCCAGCGGCATCGGGCGGGCCACGGCGTTGCTGTTGGCCCGCCATGGCGCTAAGGTATTCGTGGGCGATTTTCGTCCCTTGTCGGAAAATGCCGAAGCCTTCGCACGGCACGGGATCGTGCAGGCCGAGTGCGACGTGCGAGAAGAGAGCGACGTGCGGCGGCTGGTCGAGATGGCCGCTGCGCACGACGGCGGGATCGACGTTCTGGTGAACAACGCCGGCATCGGCATGGTCAAACAAATCCCCGACGCCAACGAAGCCGAGTGGGACGCCTGCCTCGATACGAACTTGAAAGCCGCGTTCTTGTTCGCGCGGCTTGTCATTCCTTTGATGAAAAGCCGCGGCGGCGGGTCAATCGTGAACATTTCCAGCAACGCCGGGTTGCTGCCCCGAGCGCACGATCCGATTTACTCGACCAGCAAAGGCGCCTTGATTTCGTTCACCAGGAGCCTGGCGTTGTCGCACGCCGCCGATCGGATTCGAGTGAATGCCGTCTGTCCGGGGCCGGTCGGCGAGACAGGCATGATGAACGCCGATCTCGCCAAGGCCGCCGATCCAAAATCCGAGGCGCAGAAATTCATCGACGCCAGCCCTTTGGCTCGCGCGTTCGGGCGGATGATTGCGCCGGAAGAGGTCGCCCAGGCCGTGCTCTACCTGGTCAGCGATTTCGCCGCGATG
>DATNEC010000181.1:0-2165 GCA_035606815.1 Pirellulales bacterium | reverse complement strand
GGCGCCCAAGCGGCCCCTGGCCCCGAGTTGCGGCGGATGCTCCGACGCCGGCGTTCGCTTGCAGGCATGCGTTCAGGGGCCACAGCCAAGGATCTCCGCTCCGGTTTCGCCGAGAAGCGGAGACGGGCGCGGCCTGCGCTTCTGTCGGCTGCTCGGATCGATCGCACCTAACCCGGACCCAAAGAATACCATCCCTGCCCGGCTTTTTCAAAAAAGCCATTGATTCGATGCGAGCTCGCTCTCCATTCGCGACCGGCCGCCATCAAAATTCCAACTCCATTTGGTCGACGCCCAGGTCCGTCTGGGGAAAAATGGCCCGGGCGACATCGAGGCCGATCGGATCGAGCTCGGCGATCAGAGGGTTGAGGTGCGTCAGCACCAGCCGGCCGGCCCCTGCCGCGCGGGCGACTTGGGCCACCGGCGTGGTGCAACTGTGTCCGGTGAGCGCGGCGCGCTCTTGATGCGCGTCGCTGAAGTAGCATTCGTGGATCAAGAGATCGACGCCGCGAATGCTTTCGACGTACTCGGCCGCCGGATCGGCCGTCGTGTCGGTCACATAGGCCAGCGAATGACCGGGCCAATCGAGCCGGAAACCGAGCGAGCCGCCGGGATGCGCCAGCGGAAAATGAGTCAGCCGCCCGCCCTGCGGCAAATCGACGCCGGCGGCCGGCAGCTCTCGGTATTCGCAAGGCAGCTTCGCCGGAAACAGCAGCGGGGAGAGCAAGTGCTCTTGAATCGCCGCTAATTTATCGGCTTCGGTGTAGACCACGACCTGCTTGGCCGGTCGCTGATAGAGCACGTCGAACAAGAAAGTCAGGCCGACCACGTGGTCGAGATGGGCGTGGGTGAGAAAGATGCTCAACTCGCGAGTGAGCAGGTGGTCTCTCAAGCGAAACATCGCCGTGCCGGCATCAAGCACGACGCCCAACTCGGGCAGCACCAGGCAGGGAGTATGCCGAATCTCGTTCGGATGATAGCCGGTCGACCCTAACAGCACGAGCCGCATGGCCCAAGACTCCCGCGTCGGTTCCGGCGCAAAGCTACCTTTCGCCGCCTCCTCTATTGTGCCATATTTGGGCCGCCAATGCGCCCTCTCTCGGCCATCTGCAAAAGTTCTTTACAGTCGCGCCCCGTATTCGGCCGAACCGATGATCTGGGACGCCACGACGTCGTCTCGCTGGCCCGATTGGAGCATGCCGAGATAGTGGTTGAGGGCGTCGGCGTCGGCATCCCGGCGCAAGTAGGTCTGGTAAAAGCCGTGGACGACCTTGTCGGCGAACGGATTGCTGTCGTGCGGTTGCGGGAAGCTGACCAACTGCGACAAGTATTCGGCGCTGGCGAAGATCACTGCCGCCGCTTGCGCACGCACGGCGGAGTTGGTCGCGTCTTGAGCGGCGAACGACGCCTGCGCGGCCGCGCCGGCGGGATGATGCACGATGTCGCCGTACAGCGCATCCAGGAAGCCGTTGGCCGTGCCGCCGCCGCGGCCCTGGAAGTACTCCGTCGAACTGGCCAAGTTGGCGGCGATCTGTTCGGGGGTCGCGCCGCTGATCAGATAATTATCGAAATAGTCGAGCGAGGTCGCATCGGCGCCGCGGTGCAAGTAGAGTCGGTACAGGCCCTGGACCGTGACTCTGCGGAATTCGTCGGTGTGCTCGATATTCAGCACTTCGATGCTGCGGGCGTTGCCCGTGTCGATCAGATTGGTCCAATATTGAACGCCTTGCGTTTCGCCTTGTCGCCCGAGCAAGTCGTGGTAGAGCTGCCCTACGAACCGTTCCGTGTCGCTGCCGACCGTGGCTGCGGCGGTCGTCGTCGCCGCCGTTCCGTTGGTCGGACTGACGGTGATGGTCAGGCTCCACAGTTTCGGTTCCGCATAGACGTGGCTGCCCGTGACGATGAACGTCGAGCCCGACGCCGTAATCGTGCCGGTCGATGACGTGCCGTCGCCCCAGTCGATCGTGGCGGCGTAGTTGCCGACCGGCAAACCCGCGTTGGAATCGGTAAAGGTGGCGACCCTGGCATTGGAAACCGTCGTGCCGGTCGGCACATCCACCCCAACGCCGACGGCAGTCAACGTCGACGCGACCAGGTTGGCGGTGCTTGTCGCCGTCGCGCTGGCCGTGCCGTTCGTTTCCTGGATGACGACGTGAATGGTTTCCGAT
>DATNEC010000168.1:0-2479 GCA_035606815.1 Pirellulales bacterium | reverse complement strand
CTCTTCGGTAAAGCCTTGCTCCTGGTGCAAAAACAGCGGATTGACTTCGATCAGCACGCAGCTTGGGCGAACGCCTTCGGCAAGCAACTCATGAAACAGCACCAGTTCCGTCACTGGGCCGCCGCCCATGACTGCAAAATTGAAGACCACGATATTCTCGCGCTGGCTGGTCCACGCGCGCTCGATCGCGCCGGGACAAACGCCGTAGTCCGATCGCGAACTGCCCAAGACCAGCACCAGCGGCCTGTCGGGAAACTCCGCGCACAGTGAACGCAAGCGGGCCAGCTTTTGCCCGAATTCCGGATCTCGCAGTTCCGGCGCCCATTGGTCGATGGCGACGGCCAAAGCAAGCTGCAAAGCGAGGCAGACCGCCGTCCCCCAGAGGACCGTTGAGCGCCCTCGTCGCGCAAGTCTTCCGGTGTTGACGGGACATGCGATCATGCCTGCGGCCCGGCGGAAGACTGTGATTGAGCGGAGCTTGAACGACACGTAAGTTGGCCCGGGTTATCTGAACTGCGGAATGGGATCGGTTTCGCCGCGGCGAGCCATGTCGGCCGCAGATTCCGCTGGGCGTCGGCCGCCGGGCAAGGACGGAGGTCCGGACCGCGCCAGCGCATCGGCGCCGAATCTTCGGGAGAAGTCTTGGGCGCCTCGCGCCAGCAAATGATGGCCATCCGAAAAGTCCTTGGCCTCGCACCAGTGCGTTGCATCGAATACCGGGCAACCGTAATCGGCATGCAGCGCTGCGAGATATGTCTCGATATCGAGCCGGGCCTGGGACGAATAGGCCGCCGAGAACCGCTCTTCCTCTGGCATCAAGAACAGCGCGGGTTCGATGCTTTCCGACCGGCAGGTCGCCAGCAATTCTCTTAAAGCGCGGTCGGGCGCCTCGGTGATGCGGTAGCCTTCGAAGGCCGGGGCGTACTCACGGATCGCTTCGGCCAGGCGCCGTTTGAATGTTTCGCCGTCCGCGCTAGGTAGTTCGATGGCCAAGCCCCCCCAACGGTCGAGATGGTTCCAAATGAAGAGCGGGCTGTCCGCGGCGAGCCAACTTGGAGCAAAATGGTGCAGCCAGCAGAAGCGTTGGCCGAAACAAGGGGCGAGACGCGCCCGGAGCCACTTCCCTTGCAAGGCGCCGGGCCGTTCGACATAGCGTCCCAGCAACTTCACGTCCGGCCAATCGAGCCGGTTGATGTCGAGGGCGGCCACCTCGCCAAAACCCGGCCCGCCGTGCAGCAGCAGCGGATGGATCTCGACGAGCACTTGCCGCGGCCGAATTCCCGCCGCGAGCAAGCGCCTTAGCGTCATCAACTCCCGGATCGGTCCCGAACCGGTCAAAGCGAAATTGAAAACCATCGCCGGGCGACCGCCTGCCGCGCCATCGGCCGCACCTCGCGCAAATTCACCGGGCAACATGCCGACGCCCGCCCGCGAACTGCCGAGAATCAACACCAGCGGACGCTCGGGCGCTTCGGCTAACCGGGTCTTCAACAAGGCGAGTTTCGTTCCATATTCCGGATCGCGCAGCGCCGGTTCGATGCGATCCATCGCGATCAAAAACCCGAGTTGCAGTCCGAGGAACGCCGCCGCCAGCCAACGCAGCGCGGAGCAGGCCCGGCCGGCGAGCGGCGAATTCCGGCGGAGGACTTTTGTCGCAGTGGCCCGCATTATCGCCTCGCGCCACTCGGATGACTCGCGGCCGGCCGCCCGGCCAATTCCGCAGCGGGCCGGTCGCCGTCCCCGGCGGTTTGCAGCCGCTGGGCGCCATCGCCCAAGAACGGCCGCAGCACGTCCTGACGAAAGCTCGCCGCAAACGCCTTCGCGCCCGGCGGCAACAGATGATGTCCGTCGGCGAAGTCTTCGTCGCGGCACGCGAATGTGGCGTCGAACACGGGCGTCTCATAGTCTTTGCTTAAATGCGCCAGGTAGTCGTCGAGCCTGCCGCGGGTGTCGGAGGCGTAGGCCGCGCGGAAGTCGCTGGCCTCGGGCATCAGGAACAAGCCGGCCGCGATTCGCTCGTGCCGGCATGTATCGAGGATCTCTCGTACCGCCCGGTCGGGCATGTCGGTGATATGGTAGTGGTTGAACGCCGGCTCATAAGCCCTAACCGAAGCTTCGAGGAACAGTCGGTACTGCAGGGGATTTACTGCATCGCAAAAATGCGGCGTCCATCCCGAGCGGTCGAGCCGGGTCATCACCAGATGGTCGTTGCGATACGCCGGCTCCAACCACGAAGGGGCCCAGTGCATCTGCAACAGCACTCGGTGCGACAGGCACGGCAGCACTCGCGAACGCACCCAACTCGCGTACATTTTGGCAGGATCGTAAACGTAACGCCGGAGCACGCTCAGATCTCGCCAGTCGAGCCGATTCACGTTCAGCACAGCGACCTCGCCAAAGCCGGGATCTTCGTGCATCAACAGCGGATGGATCTCCAGTAGCAGCCGCTGCGGGTGAATGCCCTCGGCCAGCAAGCGGT
>DATNEC010000157.1:0-2201 GCA_035606815.1 Pirellulales bacterium | reverse complement strand
CGATTTGGCGCGAGAGGCGCTTGCATGGCCCGCCGCCATGCCACGTCGCGATGGTTCGGTTCCATCGGCGCCCGATGCGCGTTGGGTTTCTTCCGCCGGATTGGCGCACCTGGCGGCGATTTGGTATCGGCTGCACGATCGCGAGCGGGCCGACCGGACCTTGGCCTGCTTGCGACGGCGGCAGCAGCCCAGCGGCGGGTTCTTCGGCAGTTGGGGCCGCCGCGCCGCGCAGCACCCGCAAGAGGAAACCGCCTGGACCGCAAAACATTTTCTCGACGCCTCGCTATTGCAGGTGTACGCCGCGTTTTCATCGATTGACGAGGAGCAGCCGACCGAAATCGCCGCCGGCGACGGCCGCTTGACGGCGGTGCGAAACTGGATGAGTCAGTTGGGGCCGGCCGCTTCGGTGGCCGACGTCGGTTGCGGGGCCGGGCGTTATTTGCAGCAGCTTTGGCGCGGATTCCCGGAGGCCCGCTTGACCGGCATCGACGCTTCGCTGCGCTGGCTCGCTCACTTGCCGGCGAGCGCCGAAGGACGCCGCGGCAGTCTGTTGCGCATCCCTGCCGCCGACGGCGAATTCGACGGGGCCTTCGCCGTCGAGTCGCTTGAGCATTCGTTGTTGCCGCGGCAGGCCGCGCGCGAGCTGTGCCGCGTCGTGCGGCCTGGCGGGCGCGTGTTGATCATCGACAAGCGGCGCTCGAAGCAGCCCCTTTCCGAACACGAGCCGTGGGAGCAATGGCTCGCTCCCGAGGAAGTCGCCGGCTGGCTGGCCGAGAGCTGCGACGAAGTTTCGGTGACGGAGATTCCACACGGCCATCATCGCCGCCCCACCGGGTTGTTTCTTTGCTGGCAAGGACGACGGCGCGCCGCTTAGTCTGCCATCTCGTGTCTCCTCACTCCTCACCCTTTCCTCACCCTTTCCTCACTCCGATCGGCCGCAATCGCGCCACCTCCTTCGTCCGTCCGACGCGGTGATTTATATTTTGGCCGATTTATTTATATCGCCGCGCATTTGCGCGTACTTCCGGTCGCGGCGGCGCGAGATGCTCCGAGAAAACAAGGCATTTGCGCCTCGGGGGGCCTTGGCGGCGGCGTCCAAAACAGGGCATTTTGTGCCCGATCGGCGCCCGTTTGACGCCCGATTCGAAGCATTTCGATAAATCATCGCGATCGGCGTTTTCGCTTGCGGGCCGAGGATTTGGCCGTTTTCTTGCATCGCGGCGATTAATCTCTTCCTGGGGCGTATAAATCATGATTTTTCGCCTTCGCGCCACGGACCCCTCGGGCAAGCCGAGCTTATCGCCCCGGCGGCTTGCTCGACAATCGCAAGCAATTCGTTTTTTTTGCGGCTCGTCTCACGGGGCAAGCCGCTGGGCGGCTATAAACCAGATTTAGATGGTTCCTCGGCGGAATCCGTGGGCGGTTTTTCGTCGGCGAGCATCTCAACCGTGCGTTTTCTGAGGAATTGCCGGGCAATGAATGCCGCCACGATTCATCGAACGCTATCCACTCACAGATTCCGATAGGCAACGCCATGTCCATCAGCCGCAAGCGCAAGATGCAGATCGAACAGCGTCAGAGGCAAGTCGCCGAGTTGACGCTCATGGGCCGCACGCAAAGCGAGATCGCCGAGCGGCTGGGCGTCACGCAGCCGACGGTGTCGAACGATCTGGCGGCGGTCCGCGTGGCGTGGCGCCAGGCGACCGCGCGCGATTTCGACGCGACGTTTTCCGAGCAGCTCGAAATGCTGACGTTGATTCAGCGCGAGGCGTGGGAGGCCTGGGAGCGTTCGAAGGAACATGGCCACACGGCCGTGATCCAAGGCGCCGGCGAAGGGGAGCCCTCGAAAACCCGGCAGACGATCAAGCGTCAAACGGGCGACTGGCGTTTTTTGGAGCAGGTGCAAAAGTGCCTCGCCGCCTCTCGCGCCCTGCTCGGGCTGGCCGTCGAAGGCGAGCGCCGCGCCACGATCCGCCTCGACAAGAAACGCATCGCAACGCTCGCCGGGATGGTGTGAAACGCATCGGGCGCGCGTTGCCCGCGAGAACCGCCGCAGTGCGCGATTGTACGCTTGGCACCCACATGGAAGGCGAGCTTGTTGGTTTCTGCTCGCGGCCGCCGGAGGTTCGAGTTCGTGGGCTGGCTATTCATGGCTCTAGCGCTCGGCAGCGTGCCTAGACGGTCTTGATGGGCAGTGCCCG
>DATNEC010000150.1:0-9340 GCA_035606815.1 Pirellulales bacterium | reverse complement strand
GTCTACAATCCCGAGAGTACGCTGTTGGTCAAAGACGCCCGCGCTCGCAGTTGCACGCTGGTCACGGGGGTCGAAATGTTCATTCGGCAAGCCGCGCTGCAATGCAAACTGTTCACGGACCAGGAGCCGCCGGCCGACTTGATGCGCGACGTGCTGAAGCGCGCCATCGGCCCGGCGAAATATTGAGCGGGCCAGCAATAACGGCGCGAAGATTCTCGTTTCCTACATACGCTCGAGCAGGGAAAAAACGGCGTGTCGACTCGGCTTGGCAAACTTCTGCCGCCCCTGAGGGGGCTGACCGATCGATTCGCGGTTGGATTCCAGGGGCTTGCGCCCCCGGCTACAACCTGTCGTCCCTACGGGACTGGCGCCATCAGCGGGAATCGGGCGCAGCCGCGTAGCGGCGGAAGATTGTTGCCAGGGGCGCAAGCCCCTGGATGCCAGTCGCGAAGAATAAGCCTTCAGCCCCGTCAGGGGCGGCAGAACGATGGCGAGTGCCGCCATGTAGCAAGGGTCGCGCCCTGCGCATTTGACCGAGCGCCACACTCTTGGGCCGAACCATGAGCACTCCTCCCAAGGCCGACGCCAACGACGACGCAGCTTCGCATTCCGCGGTCGGCACGCCGCGTTCCGCATTTCCACTAGTTCTCATCGGCTACCGCGGCGCCGGCAAAACAACGGTCGCGCAGCAACTGGCACTCGCGCTCGGCTGGGAGTGGGTCGATGCCGACGTCGAAGTCGAACTGCGCGCCGGCAAGTCGATCGCCGCCCTCTTCGCCGACGAGGGCGAGCAGGTCTTTAGAGATTTGGAAGCCCAGACGCTGGCCGATTTGCTCCGACGCGAGAGCATCGTCCTGGCCGCCGGCGGCGGCGTCGTGTTGCGCGAGGCGAACCGTCGTTTGCTTGCCGAGCGGGCGCGCGTCGTTTGGCTGCGGGCCTCGGTCGAAACCATCCTCGCGCGCATCGCGGCCGATTCCAGCACCGCCGGGCGCCGGCCGAACTTGACGACCGGCGGCGGCCCGGCCGAAGTCGTCGAGTTGCTCGCCCAGCGCGAACCGCTGTATCGCCAGTGCGCCGAAGCGGTGATCGACACGGAAAGCAAGTCGCCGGCCCAAATCGCCGCCGAAATTGTTCGAGGTTTGAACCTTTCCCCACGGTCGGAGCCGGCGTGAACTTCATTCTCGGACTCCCGCTCGAAGTGCGGCTGGTCTTTTTGTTCGTCCTGGGGGTCGTCGTCGGCAACCTAGCCAATTCGGCGATCTACGCCTGGGCTTACCAGCCGCGACGAGAAAGCCCTTGGCTCGGCAGCCATCCGCGCGACGACAAGAGCAATTGGCTCGATTTGCTGCCGCTCTTCGGGTGGCGGCGGTTGCACCGCAAGAGCGGCGAGTTGGGCCGCGGTTTCTGGCTGCGGCCGATCGTCGTCGAGCTGCTCGCCGGCGCGCTGTTCGCCGGGCTGTATTACTGGGAGATCGGCCGGCTGGCCCTCGTGCGGCCGTTTCTGATCCTGCCCAACGGCGGCCTGTTGCAGTTGGCGCCAAATCTGAATCTGGAAACCTGGCAAGCGCTGCACATCGGCTACGCGGGGCAAGTCTTGCTGTTCACGTTCTTGCTGATCGCCACGTTCATCGATCTCGACGAGCAGACGATCCCCGACGCCGTGACCGTGCCGGCGGCGCTCGCCGGATTGGTCCTGGCCGCCATGTTTCCCGGTTCGTTCATGCCGGGCGAGATTCACGCCGCCGGCGGCGGCAACCAAGTGATCGAGATCGTCACGCTGGCTTTTCCTAGTTGCGATCTCGCGCGTTGGCCGCAGGCGCTCGCCGGGGCGCCCCAACGATTCTCGCTGCTCGTGGCCTTGGGATGCTTCTGGGGTTGGTGCGCCGCCTTGCTGCCGTGGCTCTGGCTGCCGCGGCGCGGCTTCGCGAAGGCCGTAAGAATGTTCGTCGCCTACGCGATGCGGGGTTCGAACTTCGCCGTCGTCGCTACGGCCTTCGTGCTGGGTTCGGCCGGGATCGTGTTGGTTTGGCGAAGTGGCGGGCTGCCGTGGATCGGCCTGTTGACCTCGCTCGTCGGCCTGGCGGTAGGCGGCGGCTTGATTTGGCTGGTGCGCGTCATCGGAGCGGTGACGCTCGGCCGCGAGGCGATGGGCTTCGGCGACGTCACGCTAATGGCGGCGATCGGCTCGTTCGTCGGCTGGCAGGCTTGCGTGATGATCTTTTTTCTGGCGCCTTGTCTGGGGCTGGTGCTCGGCATCGCGCAATTGATTTTGGGCGGTGGACGGCAGATTCCTTACGGTCCGTTTTTGTGCCTGGCGACCTTGGTCGTCGTGCTGGCCTGGCGTTCGTGCTGGGAGTGGTTCGGTCCCTTTTTTTTCGATCCCTGGCTCGTGCCGGCGGTGATGGGGATTTGTTTCGTGGCCTTGTTCCTCATGCTCGGCGCCTTGCAGTTCGTCCGCAACCGCTTATTCCCCCGCATTGGCAAATAGCAAGTCTGGTTGGCCAACTGCATCGTCTTGCGGGCACGATCGGAAAATCGCTCGTACATGGGTGAATGCCTCCTGCCGGCTGATTCACGAAACGACCGAAAGCGAAATTCATTGTAGCCCGCCGCTCCGCTCGATAAGATCCGCAAAGCGGCGAATTTCTTGGCGTTCTTTCGAACGAGGGCAAATTCCGATGGGGACAAGATCGATCGAGGTGGTGGCGCTCGCGGAGATGGCGCACGGTCAGGAGGCCGATCTGTTCGCGTTGATGACGATCAAGGAAGAGTTGACCACGCGCGACGGCAAACCCTACTTCAAGGTCGGCTTCCGCGATGCACGGCGCGAAGTGAGCTTTCCCATCTGGGGCGATTCGCCCTGGGCCGAAGAGTGCCGCAGGCAATGGACCCCCGGCGCCGCCTACAAGTTGCGGGCCGTGTTTCGCGACACCAACTACGGGCCGCAACTCGACATTCGCAAAATCCGCGAGGTCGCCGAGCCCGACCATGCGGACGGCTACGATCCGGCCATGTTCCTGCCGCAGTCGCGGTTCGATCCGGTCGCCATGTTCGACGAGCTTCTCGCGCTGGCCCAAAGCGAAATCAGCGACGCCGCGCTGAGCCGGCTGACCGTTTCGCTGCTCACGGAGAATCGCGAGGCGCTGCTCTCGCTGCCGGCGGCGACCCGCAACCATCACGCCTTTGCCGGCGGTTTTTTAGAGCACGTGTTGAGCGCCACGCGCACGGCTGTCTACCTGGCCAAGAAATACGACGACTATTATCCCGACTTGCAGCCGCGATTGAATCGCTCGCTGGTCGTGGCCGGGACGATCCTGCACGACATCGGCAAGCTCCGCGAACTGGAATGGAAGCCCGAGGGCGCGGCCTACACCAGCGCCGGCGCGCTGGTCGGCCACATTTTGCAGGGCCGCGACCTGGTGCGCGAGGCCGCGGCCCGGCAAGCCGCGGCGGGGGCGCCGCTCGACGCCGAGATATTGTTGCGGTTGGAGCACATCATCGTCTCGCACCAGCGTTTGCCCGAGTGGGGTTCGCCCAAGCCGCCAATGACGCCCGAGGCGCTGCTGGTCCACTACGCCGACGATCTCGACGCGAAGTTTCACATGGTCTATCTCGCCCTGCGCGACGACGCGACGGCCGGGCCGCTGACCTCGAAAAAGAACGTGCTGATGCAGCAGTTTTATCGCGGCGAATGATCCTATGTCGCGAGGACGGTTTACCCTCACCGGCTTGTTCCTGTTGGTGGCGTTCTGCGCGCTGTTGCTGGCCTTTTTCGTGCCGCTCATGCGACAGGCCGCGGGCAATGCCCAAGGCGCCAGCCGAGTGGAAGCGCTGGCCTTTTCGGCCGACGGCTCGACCGTCGCCGCGCTGTTCGGCGACGGGAAGGTCAGGGTTTGGCGGGCGGAGACGCAATCGCCCCTTGCAGCGATGGAAACCGCGGCCAGCGGATTCGGCGCCAGGCTCGCGATCTCCGCGGACGGAAAGATCCTGGCCGTTTCCACCGGAGCCAACTGGCCCGCCAAGTTCAAGAGCAAGATCGAAATCTGGGATGTCGTGAAAGGGCGACAGCGGGCCACGCTGCCAGGTTCCTTGAACGCGCAAATCGCATTTTCACCGACGCAAGCCATGATGGCCGTGCGCAGATTCCGTGCCCCGATTGAATTCTACGATTGCACCCCTGACGCTCCGCCGGCGCCGTTGATCGTCCCTGCGGACATCGCCGCGGCGACGCGGCCGGGCGTTACCGCGGCGATGGCGTTTTCCGACGACGGCGCGACGCTGGCGGTCGCATCACCGACGAGCGTCGATTTCTGGAACCTCGAAAACGGTGAACGGCGCCTTTCGCTCCCGGCGGCTGGGGCGGTTGTTGCAATGGCGGTTGCAGCCGACGGAAGATGGTTGGCGACATATGGATCCCCTCCGAACAGCGGTTTTCCACCTCTCTTACTCAAGTGTTGGGACGTCGCGGCGGCGAGGCGGATGCCCGACCTGCCGCATAGCCAGGATTTGCACAGCGACTTCGGAAGTTCGAATTCTCTCGCATTTTTGGCCGATGGCCGAACGCTGGTCTGGGGCGGCGACGATCTCCGTGCTTGGAACGTCGAAACCGGCGAACGGCGAATGCACCCGGTCGGCGCGGACATCTCGGCGACGATGCTGGCCGCGCCGTGCAAAGGAAACCGCTTCGCCGTCAGCGATTCGAAGAAGGTGACGCTTTGGGATGCGTCGGCTTTCGCCCCGCGAGAGATGTTGTGGACGGCCCCCAGCGAAGGCCCCTCGCCGCTGTTGCCGGCGGCGGCGTTCGCCCTGTTCGTAGCTTGGGCGGTGCATCGGGTCAAGACCTTGAAGCGGAACTGCCCGACGTGCGGCCAGTCGTTCACGCTGGCCAGCGCCAAAGACGCTCAAACGCAATGCCCCGAATGCCGGTTGAAGTCTCTCTCTGTCGAACAGCGCGCGAAGCGACAGAAGCAGATATCGAAGCAAATCCGCAACGGTTGGATGGTGTTGGCGGCGATCGTGCTGGCGTTTTCGATTCCCACGGCGGCGAGTTTCAACCGGCATTTCGGCGTGCAGTCCTGGTTGCTGGCTTATCTGTTGGCCGTGGCGTCGATTGCTCTCGGCGCTCCGGCCGCGTTGATCGGCTTCTTGTTCGCTTACGTTTACCTGCGCCGCTGGTGGCGGTTCCGCGAGAACAATTTGCTGCGCACGGTCGAACGCTCCGCGGGGGCGCCCGCCGAGACGTTGCACTTCGGGGCGGTCATGGTTTGGTGCGCCGATGGAACGACTTTCGGCAGCGAGATCGAACGGCGACTCGCTGCGTGTTCGGCGAGCATCAAGGAATTGACCGGTCTGTCTCCGTCGCTCGAGCGGCGGCTGCGCTGCTTCGTATTCGACGATCGGGAAAGCTGCGCGAAGTGCCCTCGCTCCCTCGGAAATTTGCCGGCGCCCGACGCCGATTTGGTCTCGACCTACTTGCCGGCGCCGTGCCGCGCGCTGTTTCTGAGCGAAACCGAATTGCGGGAGCAGGCCCTTGATCCGCTTCACGCGCTCGATGGCTTCCTCTGCTGGTATCTCTTCGAACCGTTGGGCTTGTCGTTGCGCCGGCCTTGGCTCGGCCTCGGATTGGCCAATGTCATCATCAGCCGAGGGAGGCCCGAACGACTTGCGGCGTTGAATCGCCACATGCTGTCGGCCCTGGCCGCGGGGCGAACGCTGAACGCCCGAGCGCTGCTCGCGCCGTTTCCGCGGTTCAAAATAAACTTCAATCCAGCCGCCGCGGCCGACTTTTCGCAGTTCGCCAAGACCGCTGCACAAAACGCCCAGTATTGGTCGGTGATGGAATTCATCTGCGGCGCCGGTTCGACGCCGGCGCGGCGACTGGCCTTCCAGCGGTTTCTCGCAGATCCGCGGCGGCGAAAGCGGCAAGTCGAAGCCCTCACGGAGCATCTGGGTTGCTCGCCAGAGCAACTGCTGGCCGATTGGCGCGGCTGGGTGCAAGCGCTCGGCGTCGGCGAACATGCTCCGCCGCCCGCCGAATATGCGGAGGTTCTGCTCAGCGGGCCGATCGCGACCGTCAAAAATGAGCAAGCTTCGCTCGTGGAGCGCTCGCGGGCCATTCGTCGTCTGGGGCGCGAAGGCTTCGCGATCGGGGCCGACGTCTTGATCGACGTGCTTCGCCAGGGGCCGAGCGATCTAGCTCCCGAAGCGATCTGGGCCTTGGAAACGATCTCCGGGCGATTGTTGGGCGGCGACGTCGAGCTATGGGTTGCTTGGCTGAAGGACGTTCCCGACGCCGCGAAATCGCCGAAGTCGGCGGGCTGACAGGCTGCGATCTGCATGTCGCGGAATGCACGTCAGCCTTGTTAAGTTTCGATCAGCGCCAACCGCAATTGTCCGCGGTTGGCGGAAATGCTATAAGGCCGGCGCCACAGCCCGCCAGGCCCTTGCCGATGACCGCCGCCTATCCGCACCACCGCCGACTTGCCGAGCAGGCGCTTCGCCGGCCGGCCACGATCGTCGCGGCCCTCCTCGTTTGGTTTGCCGCGCCCTACGCCTGGCAACGCACGGCCGCACGGGCGCTGGAATACGGAGTGGCGATTGGACCGGCCTGGCCGTTGCTCACGCTGGCGCTCTGGCTGGCGGCCATCGGCTTGATGTACCGACTGAGCTCGCGCCCTGCCGGCGCGCGGCGGAGACGCTCCGTACTGGCCGCTGCGCTCGTTGCTTGGGTTGCGATTCAACTCCTGCTCTGGCGCGTTGTGGCATCGCCGCTCGGCGCCGAGGCGAGCGTGGGATGGGCGATGGCCGCCAGCACGCTGTGGCTGTTTTGGTCGTGGGCCATGTTCTTAGAGCCTATCCGAGAACTCCCTCTCCCTCTGGGAGAGGGCCGGGGTGAGGGCAGTGTTGATGAGGCGATTCCCCAGCACCCTAACCCTCTCCCAAAGGGAGAGGGGACGTCCCCTCTTGGCCAGTTCTCAGATAGGCTCTTAGTTCGTCGCGGCGCGGTTCTGGTCGGATTGCTGCTCTTGGCCGGCGCGGCGATCGCCTGCCTGCGCAGCGACGGCATGGATGGCGCCGGCCGGCCGATCGTCGGCTGGCAATTTTTTCCGGCGGTCGAAACGACGGCGCTCGCCGCTTCCGTTTCCGTTTCCGATCGCTCGACGTCGCTCAAGGCAGTCGTCGATTCACCGAGCTGTCCCTGCTTCCGCGGCGCCGATGGCCTGGGCGTCGCGACCGGCGTACAGCTACGAGCAGACTGGTCGGCGTTTCCGCCGCGGCTCGCATGGCGGCGGGCGGTTGGAGCGGGCTGGGGAGGATTCGCCGTCGATGGCGGACAACTTTTCACTCAAGAGCAGCGCGGCCAGATGGAAACCGTCGCCTGCTACGATCTGGCGACGGGGCGAGAGCAATGGTCGCACGCCGATTCGGAATGCTTTCGAAGCGCCGCGACGGGCGACGGTCCGCGCGCGACTCCGGCCGTGGCGGGGGATAGCGTTTATTCGTTGGGGGCGACGGGACTGCTGAATTGCCTCGATCGCCAGACGGGCAAACGCCGTTGGTCGGTCGATGTCCTGGCCGATAACGACGCCGGCAACTTGATGCATGGCCTGAGCGGCTCGCCGTTGGTCGTCGATCGATGGGTGATCGTCAGCGCCGGCGGCGGCCAAGGCAAGTCGCTCGTGGCCTACGACCGAGACACCGGGCGCCGCGTCTGGCGGGCCGGCAGCGACCCGGCCGGCTACGGCTCGCCGCTGCTTTGCACGTTGGCCGGGCGCCGGCAGATCGTGATCCTCAATCGTCCTGGCCTGGCCGCCCACGACGTGGAAACCGGCCGCGTGCTGTGGACCTACGCCTGGCCAAACTCGACCGAAACGAATTGCTCGCAGCCGGCGCCTTACGGCGAGAAGCGGCTGTTCGTTTCGTCAGGCTACGGCAAAGGATGCAGCCTGTTGGAAGTCGACCGGCGTGAAGCGGGCGAGTGGCAAGTGCGCTGTCTCTGGGCCACGCGAAGCCTCAAGACCAAGTTCGCCAGCGCCGTGTTGTACGAGGGCCATGCCTACGGCCTTGATGACGGCATCTTGTGCTGCGTCGATCTGGCCGACGGCGGCCGCCGTTGGAAAGCCGGACGCTACGGACACGGGCAAGTTTTGCTGGCCGGCGACAAGTTGATCGTCCAGGCCGAATCGGGCGAGGCGGCGTTGGTCGCGGCCGACCCCGCCGAGCATCGCGAACTGGGCCGATTCGCCGCGCTTGCCGGAAAAACCTGGAACTATCCGGCGCTGGCCGGTTGTTGGCTGCTATGTCGGAACGACCGTGAGGCGGCTTGTTATGAACTGTCGCTTTGCAATGAGTGAACTGGTCCCAAAGAGGGGAACCACAGAGACACAGAAGCACAGAGACGACGGCAAAGAAGAGCGACGAAGGCAAAGGTTCAAAAAGGATTGTCGGTCGGTTATGGCGGGACGTGCTTGGCAGATTTTAAAAAACTCTTTCCCTCTGTGTCTCAGTGCCTCTGTGGTTATCCCCGCATCTGCCTTATTCCGTTTTTCGTTCAATAGGTCGTAGATCGAATGGAAGCGATCATCAAGCCGCCAAGCCATCGTTTGAATCGACGCCGATTTCTGAAATGGTCGGCGGCGCCGGCTGTGGCGGCGATCGGCGGGGCAGCGTACTATGCTCGCCGCCAACCCGTCCGGCTGGCGCTCATCGGCGCCGGCGGCCGCGGCCGGCAACTGGCCCGCGCGGTGCGTTGGAGCGGAATGCGCCAGACGTATGGCAAAGTTGTCGCCGTTTGCGACGTCAACCGCCGGCGCGCGGAACAACTCAAAGCCGAAAGCTGCCCGGCCGCGGAAACCTATCGAGACTACCGGCAAGTGCTCGAGCGAGACGACCTCGAAGGCGTCTTGATCGCGACGCCCGACCATTGGCACGCCGCGATCGCCTTGGCCGTCCTCGACGCCGGCAAGGCCGCCTATTGCGAGAAGCCGCTCACGCTCACCGTCGCCGAGGGCCAATCGCTGGTCGAACGGGTGCGGCGCACGCGCGGGTTGTTGCTCGTCGGCACTCAGCAACGCTCGTCTCGCAATTTTCAGCAGGCTTGCGAGCTGGTGCGCAACGGCCGCTTGGGTCGCTTGCAGCGGGTCGACGTTTGGCTGCCCACTGGCTCGCTGCCCGCGGACGCCGCCAGCGGGCCGTTCGCCATTTCGCCGCCGCCGCGCGATTTGGATTGGGATCTCTGGCTGGGCCAGGCGCCGTGGGCGGAGTTCTGCAAGCAGCGCTACGACCCATTTCGCTGGTGGTTCGAGTACAGCGGCGGCTTCATGACCGATTGGGGGGCGCA
>DATNEC010000130.1:0-3420 GCA_035606815.1 Pirellulales bacterium | reverse complement strand
CGAAAACATGGTCGCGCGGCAGCTTGCCGGCCAACAGGCCTTTCATCAACGGCCAATAGACCATGACCGAAACATTGCACGCCTGGCACCAGGGGAGAGCGTCGATCTCGATCTCGCGCTGCAACATGTTGTAGTGCGGTTGAAAGGCCGCCAGCGGGCAAACGGCCGAGAACTCTTCGAGCTCGGCCAGCGTCGCGTTCGACACCCCGACGCTCCGCGTTTTCCCGGCGTCCATCAATTCCCTCAGTCCGCCGGCCGATTCGGCCACCGGCACGTTCGGATCGGGCGCGTGCAGATAGAGCAACTCGACCCGATCGGTCCCCAGCCGCCGCAGGCTTTCGTCGCACTGCCGCCGCAAGGTCTCGGGCCGGCCGTCCTTGGCCTGCTTGCCGTCGGGGCCCCAGTGGATGCCCCCCTTGGTAGCGATCACCATCTCGTTGCGCCGCGAACCAATCGCTCGACGGATCAACCGCTCGCTTTCGCCATCGCGGCCGTAGCAATAGGCCGTGTCGAGAAAGTTGATCCCCAGATCGAAGCAGCGCTCGATCGTGGCCAGGCTGTTCGCCTCGGTGACGCCGACGCTGGTGATGCCGGCGATCGGCCAGCAGCCCAGCGCGATCGGAGAAATCTGGATTCCGGTGGTCCCGAGCGCGCGGCGTTCCACGATCATTGAGGTTCCTTCGGCGGGGCTAACCGTTCTTGGAACCAAGCCAGCGAGCGGCGAGCAATGTCGCGGCGGTGTTCGGGCTTGGCAATGGAGTGCCCTTCGCCGGGATAGATCACCAATTGCGTCGGCACGTCAAGCGTCTTCAAGGCGTGCCAGAACTCGCGCGACTGCACGGCCGGGCATTCCTTGTCGCGCTCGCCGACCAACAGCAGCGTCGGCGTTTGCACCTGCTTGACGAATTCGATCGGCGAGCTTTTCGCATAGACCCGCGGGTCGTCGTAGACCGACGCGCCGAAAAAGGGAATCATCCATTGGTCGATTTCGTTCTGGCCGTAATAGCTCTGCCAGTTGGCGATGCCGGCCCCCGCAATCGCCGCGCGAAAGCGGTTGGTCTGCGTCACGGCCCACATCGTCATATAGCCGCCATAACTCCAGCCGACGATCCCCAAGCGGTCGCCATCGACGGGCAGAGTGCGGATGATTTCGTCCACTCCCGACAAGATGTCGGCCAGATCGCCGTGCCCGAAATCCTTGACGTTTGCGCGGGCGAAGGCCGTTCCTCGACCGAGGCTGCCGCGCGGATTGGGACAGAACACGAAATAGCCCTGCCCCGAAAGCCAAGTGAAATCGCCGTGCCTCGGCCAATGCGGCTTGCAGGCCGAGGCAGGCCCGCCATGCACCGAGACGACCAGCGGGTAACGCCGCTCGGAGTCGAAGTCCTTGGGGTACATCAACCAGCCCTGTACCTCGCGACCGTCGTTCGTCCAGTGCAGGCTCTTGGCTTCGCCCCAACCCGGCCGCAGTTTTTCGTTGGCGCGGGTCAACCGTTTCCAATCTCCCGCCGGTCCGGTCCAGATTTCCGGCGGGTGCTGAAACGAATGGCGGATGATGGCCGAGCGCCGGCCGTCTTGCGAAAGCGAAATACCGGGCGTGACGCCGAAGCCGCGTGCGGTCGCCGTGATCGTCTCGGGCCCCGTCCAGAGCGAGTCGATCTCTCCGCTGCCCACGTCCAGCGACGCCAAGCCGCTACTCCCGTCAACATGCTCGGCGAACGTCAATTGTTGTGACGACGCCGACCAACCCAGCCAACTCGCCGAGGCCTTCCTATCGGGGGTGACGTTGCGCGGCTGGCCCCCCTCGGCCGGAAGCAGGAAGATGTCGCCGCCGTTGAGTCCCTCGTCGCTCATCAATCCGCCGATGAAGGCGATCGTTCGACCGTCGGGCGACCAGCGCGGCATGGCGATTTGCATGCCGGGTTCGGCGAGCGGCGTCATTCGCACGGCGGCGACGTCCAAGACATACAGCTTGGCGATATACCAGTTGTTGTCGCCCGAGCCGGGGGCGGCGATGGCTGCCATCCGCTCGCCATCGGGGGACCAATCGTATTCGTAAACGTGATGGTCGGCCAGAGAAATCAGGCGCATTTCGCCCGAGTCGAGTTCGACGACGGCCAACCGCTGCTCGGCGATGCGCTCTTCGACCACGCCGACCTCGCGGGCCGCGGGCTGGGTGGCCCCGATCGCTTGCTGGGCGCCCGCGGTCAGCAGCACAGCCAGTCGCTTGCCGCCGGGCGACCACTGCGGGTCGGCCAGAAAGCCGGCGGCCTTCGTGACGCGGCGCATTTCGTCGCCGGCCGGCCGTGCGACGTAAAGCTGCAATTGGCCCGGCTGTTCCTTGTCGGAGAGGAAGGCCAGCCAACCGCCGTCGTGCGACCAGGCGATGCCATGCTCATCGTGGTCGGCTTGGCCGTCGCCCGCCGTCAGTCGCATGGGCTTGGCTTCCGGCTTGCCCAAGTCGGCGACGTAGATCGCCGAGTGCCGAACGGAAGCATTCGGCTGCGGCGGAATCGCTTCGACCCAAGCCGCAAAGCGCCCGTCGGGCGAGAGAGCGACTTGCTTGAATTCTCGCACGGCAAACAGCGAGTCGAGCAATTGCTCCGCCGCCGCCGAGGGAGAACGCTCTTGGGCCGAGGCCACGCGGCCGAACGGCCCCCAGCACAGCGTCAAAATGGTCAAGGCAAGGGTGACGTGCTTCATGGCAACTCTTGGCCTCAGGGGGACAAGCGGCATGCTTTATATCCTAGACGAGTTATATCGTCGCCCGAGGCATTTTGCTTCCTAGACGAGTTTTTCCAGGCCGGGGCCGCTCGGATCCCCAAATTTCTCCTCGAACTGCTTGCCGTACCAAGCCCGTTGAGGTCAGAATGGAGCTTGTCGTCGCCAAGACGGTTTCTTACTTACTGCGGGACGCGGCCAATGTCCGAATCGAGCACGGGCTTGCCGGATCATGCTGTGATGCGCCGCGTTCAAGCCGGCGAGACGGCGCTGTTCGCCGAAATCGTCCGCCGCTACCAGCCCTCGCTGCTGCGGGTCGCGCGAAGCCGACTGGGCCGCGTCGACTGGGCCGAAGACGCCGTGCAAGAGACCTTTTTGGCCGCTTACAAATCGCGGCACACCTATCGCGCGGAGCATGGCTTCCGCACGTGGTTGTGGACGATCCTGCTCAACCAGTGCCGGCGCTCGTGGAGCGGGCGCTCCCGGCTGCCGCGGGTTTCGTGCTGGACCGACGAGACGGCCGGCGGCGGGCCATCGCCCGGCGACGGGTTGCAAAAGGCCGGCGAAGAGCCGCCGCCGCTTGAGCGGTTGTTGGCCCGCGAGCGCGCCGATTTGCTCGAATCGTCGCTGGCCGCGTTGCCGAGCGTGCAGGCCGACGCGCTGCGGCTGCGGTTTTTTGGCGGCTTGAAGTTCGAAGAG
>DATNEC010000080.1:0-29594 GCA_035606815.1 Pirellulales bacterium | reverse complement strand
CTGCTCGGGCCGTCGGGCTGCGGTAAATCGACCCTCCTGCGATTGATCGCCGGGCTGGCCTCGCCGACCGCGGGCGCCGTCCGCGTGGCGGGGCTGCCGCCGAAACTGGCCAGGCGCCAGAAGACGCAAATGTCGTTCGTGTTTCAAGATGCCACGCTCTTGCCCTGGCGCAGCACGGCCGACAACGTGCGGCTGCCGCTGGAATTGGCCGGCGTCGCGACGCCGGAGCAAGACCGGCGAATTCGCGACGGCCTGGCGATGGTCGGCCTGGGCGAGTTCGCCGCGCGGCGGCCCCGCGAACTGTCGGGCGGAATGCGGATGCGCGTTTCGCTGGCCCGCGCATTGGTCACGCGCCCCGAGTTGCTGCTCCTGGACGAGCCGTTCGGCGCCTTGGACGACATCACGCGGCAGACGCTGAACGAAGAACTGCTCGGCCTGTGGCAAGAGCATCGCTGGACGGCCGTCTTCGTGACCCACAACATTTCTGAAGCGGCGTTTCTCAGCACGCGGATTCTCGTGATGAGCCCGCGGCCAGGCCGGATCATGGCCGATCTTGCCGTGCCGTTCGGCACGCCGCGGCGGCCGGAGTTGCGGGCCGAAGCCGAGTTCGCCCGGTTCGTCGGAGAAGTCAGCGGCCTGCTGCGAAAGGGACATTCGGGAGAGGGGCAGACATGAGCCGCACAGGCATGAGCCGCTTGGGCCGCTGGTTCGTGCGCTTCGCCCTGCCGCCCTTGGCGCTGCTCGTTTGCGTATTGGTGGCGTGGCACGTTTCGGTGACGCTGCTGGGCGTCAAGCGTTATCTCGTGCCGCGGCCGAGCGACGTTTTTTGGGCCGGCTGGAACCATCGCGGGGCGCTGCTCTCGGCCGCCCTGACCACCGGCAAAGCGGCCGCGGCCGGCTTTCTGCTGAGCTTTGCAGCCGGGCTGCTGACGGCCTGCATTTTCTCGCAGTCGCGCGCCATCCAGCGCAGCATTTATCCTTACGCGATCTTTCTGCAGACCGTGCCGATCGTGGCCATCGCCCCGCTGATTGTCACCTGGTTCGGCTACGGCCTGGCGAGCGTGATCGTCGTGGCGTTCATCATCAGCCTGTTTCCGATCATCACCAACGCCACGACCGGCTTGACCGCGATCGACAAAAACCTGCTGGAGCTGTTCGAGTTGGCCGGCGCGTCGCGCTGGCAAACGCTGTGGAAACTGCGGCTGCCGAGCAGCGTGCCGCACCTGGCGACCGGGGCCAAAATCTCTTCGGGGCTGTCGGTGGTCGGCGCGATCGTGGGCGAGATCTTCGCCGGTTCCGAGAAGGACGAATTCGGCCTGGGCTACTTGATCAACCAATCGAGCGGTTTTTTGAAGACCGATTATCTGTTCGCCGCCGTACTGGCCTCCGCCGTGCTGGGCATTTTGATCTTTGGCAGCGTCAGCCTGCTCGGCGGCTGGGTCGTCGCGCGATGGCATGGCGAGAAGTTTTTTGGCTGAAGAAGCTCCTTCCCTTCGAGTGTTGGCATCGGCCCAAGCCGGTGCTTGAAAACCGGTAGTGGGTCAGCCTGATAATGAGATTTTTTGTGCCGGCCAGATCTGCTAGACTGCCGCAATGGAACGTCGCCTCCGCTGGTTCCAATTTCGCTTGCAATCATTCTTTGTGATCGCTTTCGTCGCCGGCCTATTCTCACTGGCGTCTCGGGGCTTCATCCGAGAGTTTCAGCAGCGCAGCCGCCCTGCCCGAAAGCCTGTTGGCGCGATCGTAAGGCTTCCAATCTTATTCGATCTCGACATGCTTCGCGAACCGCCGAAGATGCCCCTGAAGCTGGCGCGCAAGCCGCGACGCATGCCGCGGTCACTCAACGGCGACAAAAACCTGGGGATTCAGGTATGGGTTGAGGTTCCCTAGCCGGCTGTCGGCGATCGGGGCGCAAAGAAAGCCGCCAGGGGCGGCTGGAAGTGCAATGTACCCAAAATTGAGAGTTGCCAATTTGATGCTGTTCTTTCCGAAGAACGATGTTAGTTCCATCAAGCCATCGCCATGCCTGCTTTGGCATCCAGCCAGAATAACCGTTTAGTCCAACATCCAGGACAATGCGCCCCCATGCCGCGGGCGGCGGCTTTCCCTTACAATGTCCGCTGCCCCTGCGGACGACTTCGCCGCATGAGATGGACTCCGTTCAAGGAGACGGTTTTGCGCATCGCTTTTATTGCGTCGATTGGCTTTCTGCTTGCCGCCGGTTGCAATTCGTCGGCGCCTGCTCCGGCGCCCAAGGGGAACGCGCCGGCCGCGGCGGAATTGACGAAGGTCAAGCTCGGGTTGAATTGGTATCCCGAGGCCGAGCATGGCGGTTTCTACGCGGCGCTCGTGAACGGTTATTACCGCGAAGCCGGGCTGGACGTGGAGATCGTCAAAGGCGGGCCGTCGGTCCCGGTGCTGCAGCAAGTGGCCGGCGGGCGATTGGAATTCGGCGTTTATAATGCCGACGGACTGCTGCTGGCCCGCGCCGAAGAGGCGCCGGTCGTAGCCTTGATGGCGCCGCTGCAAATCAGCCCGCGATGCATCATGGTCCACAAAAGCTCGGGCATCAAGGATTTCGCCGATCTCAAGAACATGACGATCGCGCTGGGCAATTCGCAGCCCTTTTATCTGTACCTGCGAAAAAAAATCCCGCTCGAAGGGGTGACGATCGTGCCATACCAGGGGAGCGTGGCGCCATTTCTGGCCGATGAGAATTTCGCCCAGCAAGCTTACGTGTTCAGCGAGCCGTTCGTCGCCGAGCAGCAAGGCGGCGACCCCGAATCGCTGCTGGTCGCCAAGCTGGGCTTCAATCCCTATACCAGCGTGTTGTTCACGAACGAGGAGTATTTGCGGGAGCACGCCGAGATTGTCGACAAGCTGGTCAAGGCCAGCGTTCGCGGCTGGGAGGCTTATCTCGCCGAACCCGAGGCCGCGAACCAGCGGATCCACGAGTTGAACCCGGAAATGAGCCTCGAAGCCCTCGCCTTCGGCGTGCAGGCGCTCGCGCCGTTGGTGCGCGACGAAGAGGCCGAGAAGCAGGGCATCGGCGGCATGTCGCTCGAACGCTGGCGGACGTTGACCGAACAATTGGAAGAGCTTGAGTTGCTCAAGCCCGGCGCGGTCGATCCCGAAGACGCCTTTAGCGCGAAGTTTTTGCCCAAGAACTAATACGGAAATCGCTCGTCGACTTCGGCGGCCGACAGTTCGACCAGGAACCCGGCCAGCCGCTCGACGAGCAGTTCCATCATGCGGCGGCCCTTCTCGGCCGTCGCTGGATGCGGGTTGCCGGCGCCGGTATTGGTGGTCAACAAGTGCCAAGGCCGGGTGATCGAAACCCAGCCGCGGTTGGCGGCCTCGAACCGCGTCTGCGCCGTGGCGCCGTCGTCGGCGTCCAAGCTGCCGTCGGCGCGGCGCGAAACCAGGTGCGGGTAGTAGGCCATGATCATCGAGGTCTCCATCTCGCCGCCGTGATCGCCGGCGTCTTCGAAGATCTCATGCTCGACGTCGGCCAACACGCGATACCAGTTGCACAAGAAGAGCTGCGCCGGCGTTTTCCCGTGCAGTTCGCGGAGCAGCGGCTTCAGATCGTTGCCGCCGTGGCTGTTGAGCAGCACGATCTTCAAGATGCCGTGCCGCACCAGCGAATCGACCAGATCGGTAATCACCGCGCCGAGCGTCGAGGGGTTGACGTTCATGGCCAGCGGAAAGGCCATCTGGTTGGTTTCGGTGCCGTAGGGCATCGTCGGCAGCAGCACGACCTTGGCCCCGCGCTCGTGGGCCGCCTCGCAAATCTTTTCGCCGACGACGTCTCCTTCGAACATGTCGGTGCCGTAGGGCAAATGCAGGTTGTGGGGCTCGGTCGCCCCCAGCGGCAGCACGGCCACTTCGAAGCGATGCAGCTTCGTGTAGCCGTAGTTCGTTTCGGCGAGCTTCCAGGGACGCATGAGGATGGAGGATGTCTGAGGGCTGAAGAACAAAAAAGCGAAGGCGAAATCAACCGCCGTCTTGAGTGCCCTTGAGGAACTCGCGGTATTGGCCGTCGAGATCGGCGAAGGGGGTTTGGGTCAATTCGGCCAGCGTGTCGGGCCGGTCGCGGCCCGCGTAGATGGCCGCCAGGTAATCGACCAGCGCATCGCGGTAACGGCCGCCCTGGGCGTACATCAGGAAGTAGGTCAGGCCCGACGATTCGCTATACAAGGGCGAGATTCGCCGGTCGCTCTGCAGTGCGAGCATGCCGAGCTTGCTCAGTTCGGCCAGCGGCACGTAGAAATCGTCTTCGAGCAATCGCGTGCGGGCGTTCTGCAGGCGAATCGTGTCGCGGCCGCCGAGCAAAAAGTAGCCCTCTCCTTCGACGAGCGATTCCATGTAGCAGGCGACGCCTTCAATGATCCAGAAGTTGGCCTCGCGGCCGACGTTCGGCGCGACCTTGCGCGTTTCGCTGAACAACTGGTGCGTCGCTTCGTGGTAGAAATTGCTGAAGTCCTGTTCTTGATCCACGAAGAAGTAGGCCGTCCGCGCGTCGCCCTCGTAGTAGCCGGTGGTAATCCCGATTTTGTCCTGCCGCGGCTTGAGCGCCCATTTGTATTCTTCGCGGTTGCGGAAACAGGTCACTTGATGGCGCACTGGCGTGCGGCGCGGCAGCCCGCCGCCGCGCAGCAGCTTGCCCAACTCGGCGTCCGACATGTAGTAGCGGACGAAGACCTGTTTCCAAACGTCGTAGAACCGTTCGAGCCGCGCGGCCAGCCGCACGCCTTCTTCCAGGCTGTGGTTGGTGCGCACTCGGTAATGCTCCGTCATCACCTCCCAGCCATGCTCGATGTCGGCGCCGTGCAAGCGAACGTCGTCCTCGGCCTTGATCCAGCGGCCTTTGAAGAACCGCTCGCCGTTTTCGTAGCGCACCAGTTGGCTCTTCAACAACCAGCCGAACCGCGCGTCCCAAACCTGCTTGCCCTGGGCCTTGGTCAGTTCGAAGGGAGTCAGCCAGCGGCCTTCGTGCTGCTTGTAACCCAGCAGGCGCCGGGCCGCTTCGTGCTCGGGATCTTCGCGCAGCGTTTCCTGAAGCAACTCGAAGCCGATGGCGTACTGATTTTCGTCGACGCTGCGCTCGACCAGCGCGAATAGCGCCGCGGCCTGCGCTTGCCGCAGCTTGGCGAAGCGATCTCGCCACTCTGGCGCCAAACCCGCCGCGTCATCGGGCGCCTTCGGCTGCCGGCCCGCATCTTCGACCAGCGGCACGAACAGGACCAGCGGCCGCTCGGCGGGCAGCCAGCCGCGCGTGGTTCGCGTCTCGTCGGCCAAGGACTTCGCTTCGCACCATTCGGCCAAGTCAGCCAACTGGCCCAGGTATTTTTCAACGAGCGCGGCCCGCGCTTCGGCGACCGTCTCGGCGCGAAGATCCACCGGTCCCATGCAAATGGCGCCGATGCATGCTACGGCGATGCACGGCCGTCTAGCCGCGATGTTTCCGCGAGTCACTTTTCGCCAAGCGGATCTTGGAGTCAAAATCGACCTCATCATCCCAGTCTAGCACGCTCCCCGCGGCGCTGGCCGTCAATCCTTGGAAAACGCCGCATCGAAGGCGACCTTGCTGGGCGGAAAATCGAGCCGCTGGACGAATTCGCAGGCTTCTTTGGCGCCGGCCTCGCGATCCATGCCGATGTCTTCCCACTCGACCGACAAGGGGCCGTCGTAGCCGATCGCGTTGAGGGCCCGGACGATTTCTTCGAAATTCACGCCGCCGCGGCCGGGCGAACGGAAGTCCCATCCGCGGCGCGGATCGCCGAAATTCAAGTGGCTGGCCAGAATTCCGCTGCGGCCGTTGAGCGTCACGATCGCGTCTTTGACGTGGACGTGATAAATGCGGTCCGGAAAGGTGCGGATGAATTCCACCGGATCGACCCCTTGCCAATGCAGGTGGCTGGGATCGAAGTTGAAGCCGAACTCCTCGCGCCGGTCCAAGGCCGCCAGCGCACGCTCGGCGCTATGCAAATCGAAGGCGATCTCGCTCGGGTGGACCTCCAGTGCGAACCGCACCCCGCAATCGCCGAAGACGTCGAGAATCGGATTGAACCGTTCGGCCAGCAATTCGTAGCCGCGGTCGATCATTGCCGGCGGCACGGGCGGAAACGAATAGAGCAAGTGCCAGATGCTCGAGCCGGTGAAGCCGTTGACCACGCCGACGCCCAGTTTCTGCGCGGCCCGCGCCGTGTTCTTCAACTCTTCGACCGCTCGCGCGTTCACTCCGGCCGGCTGGCCGTCGCCCCAGACGCGCGGCGGCAGGATCGCCTGGTGCCGCTCGTCGATCGCGTCGAGCACGGCCTGGCCGACCAGGTGCGTGCTGATCGCGTGGAGTTGCAGGTCATGGCGCTCCAAAATATCGCGGCGATTGGCGCAGTAGCCGTCGTCGGCCAGCGCCTTGTCGACCTCGAAATGATCGCCCCAGCAGGCCAATTCCAAGCCTTGATAGCCGAACTCGGCCGCCTTGCGGGCCAGATCTTCCAGCTTCAAATCGGCCCATTGGCCCGTGAACAAGGTGACCGGTCGTGCCATGCTGACGCTCCTGGAGGTTGGCTGCCGGCGGGGACGCGCCGCTTGCAGCGTTGCGTCCCATGATAGAAAGTCCGCGAGCGGTGCGAAACCGCGCGGCGCCAAGTCGGCTTGGCCAGCAAGCCAAGCCGCAACGAGTTATTTCTTGATCGCATTGCCGCCGGAAGTTCCGGGCCGCGCCAACCGCTCGAGGCCGCCGGCCGGAAGGGGCTTGTCGCCGGGATGATAGACGCTCTTGGCACCGGCCAACACGTCGTCCCAGTAGAATAGCTCGGGCTTGAGCTTCTGCTCGCTGAGCAGCTTGGCCTGGTCGAAGTAGTGCGGCGAACGCGGATCGCCGCTGGCCCCGAAGTTGACCACCGTGGCCCCTTGCACTCGGTCGCCGAACTCGAACACGCCCATGTACGTGTAGCCGATCACGCCGTAGTGCTTCGAGACGTTTTTGACGAATGGAATGCGGATCGTCGGCGTGTAGTATTGCGTGAACACCACGCCCATCGGGCCGTGCGAGCCGGCCGAGGGCAGGCTCGGCGACTTATCGCTGAACGGCACGCTGACCAGGTCCGCCACGTCGGGCTGCCGCTGAATGCGGTAGATGTCGCCCCAGGGCACGCGCCAGTCGCCATGCGAAGTCCGCAAGATGGCCGCCGCCTTGACCAGCGCCTTGAACCGTAGCGGCAGATCGCCGGCGAACCGCTCCTTGAGCTGCTCGCCCGGATACGAAGCGCCGTAAAGCTGTTCGTACCAGGCCACGCACAATGTGGCCTGCGTCGAATCGAGCCGCACGCGGCAATCCCAGTCGAGCAAGTGCTCGAAATAGGGCGCCACCTGCGCGGCCAACCGCGAATCGCTCTGCTTAAGCTCCTCGAACGCCTTTTTGTAAGCGGGCAGTTCGGTCAACGGCCAATAAAGGGTCGTGTCGTAAGCGGCCACCTGCAATTCGTCGAACGAGACGCCATGCATTTCGCCCAATAATTTTCGCGAAATCTTGGCCCGCCGCTTGTCGTCGTGCTTGTCTTCCACCATGTACGGCGGGAAGGCGTTGATGTCGGGGTTCTCGTCGTGCGTGGTCGTGAACGGCGACGAATTGCAGTTTTGCACGTAGCCGGCCTTGGGATTCTGCAACTGCGGCAGCTCGTCCATCGCGTGATAGCCCTGCCATTCGGTGCGCGGATCGGCGCCATCGACCGGCTTGCTCCAGTCGAACTGCGGATCGCGCCGCGGGATGGCGCCGTTGTAGAGGAAGAAAATATTGCCTTCGCGGTCGGCGTAGACCGCGTTCATGATCGGAAAGTTCAAGTCGGACATGCCGGCCTTGAATTCGTCGAGATTTCGCGCCCGCACCAGCTTGTCCATCTGCCTGAGCAGCAAGGACTCGTCCAGGCGGCCGATGCGCACGGCCAGCTGGTGCTGAGCGTCCTCCTTGGCCACGATCGGGCCGTGGTGCGTCTTGCGGAAGGTGTAGGTCTTTTCCTTGACGTCGCCGTGGGTCTTGACCTTGATGACCTCCTGCCATTCGACGGCCGTTCGATAACCATCGCCGTAGCGATAGTTGAGCGGATGCGCGGGATCATCGAACGTTTCTCGCCAGACGTCGGCGATGTCCGGCTCGTTGGTCGTGAAGCTCCAGCCTAAATGCTCGTTGTGGCCCATCGTCGGCAAGGGACTGCCGAAGAACGTGGCCCCCGAGAAGTTCCAGCCTTCGCCGCTGCGCAGATGGGCCTCGTACAATTGTCCGAATCCGAACCAGGGCTGGTGCGGATTGGCGAACAACATGGCGCGGCCCGACTGCGTGCGCCCTGGCGCGATGGCCCAGGCGTTCGAGCCGGTGGCCGCCGCGATCGCCGGATTGACTCGCGGCATGTAATTGCTGTGCAGCCGCGTATAGCGGTAGGTCAATTCCAACATCAATTGCCGGCCGCATGCCAGTACTTGCCAGGGCTCGAATTGGTCGATCAAGCGCGGCTTGGTCTGGGGATTCGTCGCCAGATAGTAATTCAAGCCGGCGACGTAGGCTTCGCAAAGCGATCGCATCTCGGGAGCGAGCTTTTCGAAGTCGGCTTTCGTGCGGGGGACGACCTCGAAGGCCCGGTTGAGCAGGTCGGAATTCAGCCCCTGCGGTCCGTGGGCTTCGGCGTAGCGGCCCGTGCTGAGAATGTACGTGTCTTCGATTTGCCAGAAGAAATCCTCCGCCTGCGCGTAGGCGAACGCAAACACGGTAGCCTCGTCGTCGACGCCGTCGATGTGCGGCGTCCCATAGGCGTCGCGGTAGATCGTCGCCTTGCCGGCCAACTCGGAGGCCAAGCGACTCGAAGCCCCCAGACTCGAAGCAGCCGGAGTCGAAATCTCCGCCGAGCCGGCAGAGCCGCTGCCTGAAGACGCGGCGGCCGCTTCGGTTTCGGCCCCCCAGGCGGCGGCGGGGGCGGCCAGTAGATAGCAGACCGCCGCGAGCGCGAATCTCCAGGGTGCATGTACGGCGAAAGAAGGACAACGCATCGGTTCGGATCTCCCGGCGGCGTAAACAACGGTGCTCAGGCGCGCGATTCGTCGGACCCACGCCGAGCGAGCGCCAAGCACGGCGTCGTCGGTGGAAAAGGAACGGCGGATAGTACCCGTGAGCATCCACGGTCAGCAAGGCCGAAAGGGCCGCTTCGCATCGCGAAAGCGCCGCTTGAAGCCAAGTTCCGCCGCCTTGGGGCGCCCGCGGTGAATGCCGCCGGCGCCCGAATTGCCATCTCTATTCTACTATTTTGCCGCCGTCGGGGCGGCGGCTGGCGGCGCATTTTGGGCAGCCGCCGGATTGGGGGCCGCTGCCGGAGGCGCGGGGAAAGCTTCGGCCCAAACCATGACCGGCTTCCAGAGCTTCAGCGAGTCGCCGTGACTGCCGGTCGCCAGGATTTGGCCGTTCGGCGAGAACGCCACCGCCCAGAGCGAGCTTTTGTAGCCCCCCAAGGTGGCGGTCTCCTGCTTGGACTCCAGGTTCCAGAGTTTTACAGTGCGGTCGTGGCTGGCGGTGGCCAGCGTCTTGCCATCCGGCGAAGGCCGAAGGGCGACAATCCAGTTGTGATGGCCCGAGAGGGCGCCCGTTTCCTTGCCTTCCGCAGTGTTCCACAGCTTTACCATGCGATCGTAGCTGCCCGTGGCCAGCGTCTTGCCGTCCAAGACGAAGGCGACCGCGGAGACGACGTCGGTGTGACCTTCAAGCTTTTTGGTCATCGCGCCGTCGGCGGAGTTCCACAGCATGGCGGTTTTGTCGCCGCTGCCGGTGGCGATGGTTTGGCCGTCGGCCGAATAGACGACGCTGGTCACTCCGCCCGCGTGGCCCTTGAGCGTGAGCTTTTCGGCGGGCGGCATGGCGGCCAAGTTCCAGAGCTTGACGGTCGTGTCTTCGCTGGCCGTCGCCAAGGTTTGGCCGTCGGGCGAGAACGCCACCGCGGTGATCCAATGCTTGTGGGCCGGCAGCGAGGCGATTTCTTTCGCGCCGGCGACATCCCACAACTTCAGCGTGCCATCGTACCCGGCGGTGGCCAAGGTTTGGCCGTTGGGCGAAAAGGCGACGGCCCAAATGATCGTATTATGCCCGGCCAACGAGCCTTTCAATTGGCCGCTCGCCGGATCCCAAAGCTTGATCTCGCCCGGCCGATACAGCAAGCTCTGTCCGCCGACGCTAGCCAGCGTGGCGCCGTCGGGCGAGAACGCCAGCCCTGTCACCCAGTTCGTGTAAGTCGCCAGGGGCGGCGGTTCGGCGGAGAGGGAGGAGGCCAACGCCCCGCAGAGCGCCGCGCCGAGCAAAACCGCCATACAGAGCCGCGGCAGCCCCTTGCGCCGAACATGGACCGCATTGGGTCGGAGCGAATCGAACATGAGCATTCTCCCGCTGAGAGTGGTCGATGAATGAGGATGATCGCGAGGCGCCGCCGGGCTTGACGGACGGCCATGCCGCACAGCTTGCCCAAGTATACTATCCCTGCGCGCCGGCCGCCTGCCCGGATCAGCGTTTTTTCCAATCGATGCCCGACAACGAAGCCAGGGCCAACTCCAAGGCGTGGGTGCCGTCGCGCGAGTGGCCTTGGGCGGCCAGGGCGACATACAACTGGTGCGCCAAGGCCAACCCTGGCAAGGCCAGCCCCATGCGTTTGGCCTCGTTCAGGGCGATGCCCATGTCCTTGATGAAGTGCTCGACATAGAAGCCAGGGTCGAAATTGTTGGCGATGATTCGCGGCCCCAAGTTCGACAGCGACCAACTGCCGGCGGCCCCCGGAGAGACCGATTGCAGAACCGTCGGCAGGTCCAGCCCCGCGCGGTAGCTGTAGAGCAGGGATTCGCAAACGCCGATCATGTTCGTGGCGATCAGAATCTGGTTGGCCATCTTCGTATGCTGGCCCGCGCCGGGACCGCCTTGCCGGACGATCGTTTTGCCCATCGCTTCCCAGCAAGGGGCCAGGGCGTCGACGACTTCCGCCTCGCCGCCGATCATGATCGACAGCCGGGCTTCGCGCGCGCCGATGTCGCCGCCGGAAACCGGGGCATCGACGCTATGCACGCTTTTGGCCGCGGCCGCCGCCGCAATCTCTTCGGCCAGCTTCGGCTCGCTGGTGGTCATGTCGACCAGGACCGCGCCGGCCTTCGCCCCGGCCAACGTGCCGCCGGCGCCGAGCGTGATTTCGCGCACGTCGCTCGGATAACCTACGATCGTGAACACCACGTCGGCGGCTTCGGCCACGGCCTTGGGCGAATCAGCCCAGCGAGCGCCCTTGGCCAGCAGCGGACCGGTCCGCGATCGCGTGCGGTTGTAGACCGTCATGGCAAAGCCTTTGTCGATGAGGTGGCCGCACATGCTGCTCCCCATGACCCCCGTGCCGATCCAACCCAACCGCGTCTTGCCCGGAATGACCTTCGCAACCGCCATGAAAACGACTCCTAATGTTGAACTGAGTTACTACTGGCCGACCGAGAACAACCTCAATTTCCCCGACATAATCGCGTCATTCTCACAAGCGGCGTTCGCTCTGCCGCCCCTAGCGGGGCTTGGGTTGATCTCTCCTTCGCACCTCCAGGGGGCTCGCGCCCTGGCTACAGTCGGCCGTCCCTACGGGACTGCGGCCATCCAGCGGCAACGAAACTCAGCCGCGTAGCGGCGAAAGATTGTGGCCAGGGGCGCAAGCCCCTGGATCCCGATCCGATCACTGATTAGTCAGCCCCGTCAGGGGCGGCAGATGTCTGCCATGTCGCGGTAATCCCTCGATAACGACGGATAGTATATCGAGCCGTCAGCGGACGGGCCACTTAAAGGGGAAATCGCCGCGTCGGCCGCCCGACAAATCGTCAAAATCCCCTTACCACCTCTCCGTCGGCCGCTGAAGAATCTCATTCAGCACGACGGCGCCGCGCAAACTTTGTGGATCGGCCAACAGCGCCGCGACCGATTCGGCCGCGGTCGGCGAGGCGGCGGCATCCGGACTTCCGGCGGCCGGCTCCAAAGGGCGCAACGCCAACTGGCCGACCTGATGATCGAAAGTTTGCTGCACGTGGGCCTGAAACGAACGCTCTTCCTGTTCGACGTGGCCGAGCTGACGGGCGCGCTGGGCGAATTCTCGCGTGTCCAGGTGCTGCTGCACGTGCTCGGCGACGTTGGCGCCGGTGGGCGGTTCGTCGATCGCCTCGACCTCCACGGTCTCGCCGGCGAGCGGCAAGCGCCGCTCGGCGAGCGGGCGGCGTTCGGGCGGCGCCGGTTGGGCTTCGGCCGGCGGCTTTTTCGCGTTCGTCCGCTCCGCGGTGCGGCGCAAAAACTCCGCCACTTCGTCCTGCACTTCTTGCCGGCCGGGCGCGGGCGGACGCAAACGCGGATCGGGCCGCGGCGGCTTGCGCTGCTGGTTCTTCGCCCCGCCGACGAAGTGGTTGAACACGTAAATGATGGCCAACACGACGAAGCCCAGCAGCTTGAGCATGTCGGGGTTGATCGCCGCCAGCGCGGGCCCGAACCAAGCGCTCATTGGGCAGTCCTCGCCGGAGTGCGCGTCCCCGTGCCGGCGATCGCCGAGCGCATTTCGGTGTCGGCTTGCACGTTGCGCAGCTTGTAGTAATCAAGAATTCCCAGGCTGCCGTGGCGGAAGGCGTCGGCGATGGCCTTGGGCACTTCGGCCTCGGCTTCGACCACGCGGGCCCGGCTTTCTTCGATCTGCGCGATCATCTCCTGCTCGCGGGCCACGGCCATCGCCCGCTGGCCCTCGGCCTTGGCCCGCGCGCGGCGCGTATCGGCCTCGGCCTGGTCGGCCTGCAAGCGCGCGCCGATGTTTTCGCCCACGTCGATGTCGGCGATGTCGATCGACACGATCTCGAAGGCGGTTTGGGAGTCGAGCCGGCGGGCCAGCACGGCCTTGGAAATGCGGTCGGGGTTTTCCAGCACGTCGGCATGCGACTCGGCCGAGCCGATCGCGCTGACGATGCCCTCGCCGACGCGCGCGATGATCGTCTCTTCCGTGGCCCCGCCGATCAATTGATTCAGATTGGCCCGCACCGTCACGCGGGCCTTGACCTTCAATTGAATGCCGTTCTTGGCCACGGCGTCGAGCGTTTGCCGGCCCGAACCGCGGCCGGGGCAGTCGATGACTTTCGGATAGACGCTCGTCTGCACGGCCTCCAGCACGTTGCGCCCGGCCAGGTCGATGGCCGTGGCCAGCTTGAAATCCAGATCGATGGTCTTGGCCTTGTTGGCGGCGATGATGGCCCGGATCACCAGCGGCACGTTGCCGCCGGCCAGGTAGTGGGCCTCCAGGGCCTTGCTGGTGATGCCCGTGCTCTCGCCCAACCCGGCTTGCACCGCCATGATCTTGCTGCGCACGATCACCGTTGGATTGACTTTGCGGAAGGTCATGCCGAGCAGATCGAAGATGCCGATGCTGGCCCCGGTGCTGACGGATTGAATCCAGAACCGGAAATAGCGGGCGAAGATCGCTAAAAAGATCAGCGCCGCGACCAGCACGGCGAACAGCACCACCACCCAGATGATGTTCGACAGGTTGTTTTCTTGCGCAAAGAGCATGGCGGATTTTCGGTGTTCAGTTTTCAGGGTTCAGTTGCGGGAGTCCAATGTACCATCCGCAGCGGCAGGCTGAAAACTGAAAACCGAGCACCGAAAACTTTCCTCAAGCCAGCGGATCTTCGAACGGATCGAGCCCGAGCGACTCGATCGGCTGCGACAAGGTTTCGTCGGCCGGGGCCCGCGGCGAGGGGGCCTCTTCGGTGGGCCGCACGACGATCCGCGTGCCGCGGACTTCGACCACCTTCACCCATTGGCCTTTTTCGATGGCCACGCCCTCGCTCAAGGCGTCTACGGTCCGCCCGTCGATCGATACGGACCCGCTCGGCAGCATCAGGCTTCTCGCCTCGCCGATGCGGCCGACCAGGGCCTTCAACGAGCGCCTTTGGTCGTTGTCGGGCAGAACCTCCTCGCTGCTTGGGGCTTCCAGCAACACGCGGCGCCCCATCGGCGTTTCGGGCCACCAGCGCAGCGCGGCGACCAGCACGATCGGCAAGGCGATCACCGCAATGCTGAGGAAGCTCAGGCCGTACCAAGGCCCCCGGTAAAAGGCCAGCGAGATCGCCGATAACAGCGACACGAGCGACAAGAAGCCGATGATGCCGCCCGAGGGGACGAAGACTTCCAGCACGACCAACCCCAGGCCGATCAGCATCAGCAGCGCAGCCCAAGCCAACGGATCGAACATCGTGCGGCCTCAACTGATTCCGCGGACAAGCACTCGATGGCCGCGGACCTCGACGACTTCGAGCGCTTGCCCGCGATCGACGAATTCGCCTTCGGTCAGCACGTCGACGATCTGGTCGCCGAAGCGGGCCTTGCCGCTGGGCACGAGCGGAGTGAAGGCCGTGCCGCGGCTGCCGACGAGATGATCGAAGCGGGCCAGCGCCTCGCGTTCGGCGATCGCCGACAGTTCTTCGTCGGACGGCGGCGTCAGCAGCATCCGGCTGAACATCGGCGCGTGCGGCAGATAGTGACGGATCAAAGCCGCCGCCGCCACCGTGCCGACCCCGGCGCCGGCCAGCACGAGCAGGCTGTTGCGCAAATGCGCCAGTTGATAAGCGTTGCGCGGCAGCACGAAGGTTTGGCTGGCGAGAATCAGCGAACCGAGGACCAGCAATCCGCCGGCCAAGCCGAACAGGCCGAAGCCCGGCAGCACGAATACCTCTAGCAACAGGCAACCCAGCCCGGCGACGAACATCAGCACTTCGAGCCAGCCGGCGGTGCCTCCCAGGTAAGCGCTCCAAAAATAGAGCATGAAGCACAAGCCGGCGATCAGCCCGCCCAGGCCGATGCCCGGCGATTGCAGCTCGGCATACAGCGCCGCGCCGCCCAGCAGCAGCAAGAACCACGAGATGCCGGGCGAATTGAGGGCGTCGATCAGAAAATCGGCCCAGCCCGGTTCGATCAAGGTCGGATCGTTTTCCAACCCGTACATCGCCTTGAAGCCGGGGAAATTGTCGACCAGGCCGTGCAGCAGGCCGAGTTGCTCGGCCTCTTCGCCCGTCAACGTCAACGGTTCTCCGCGGCGCGTGACGGCTTCGCCTCGCTGCCACTCGTCTTTGTCGGCCAATTCCTTGGCTTCGTCTTCGGTGTAGTATTCGACGAGACCATCGGACTGCCGGGTGAACTTGTACACGGCCAGCTTCGCGTCGACCATCGCCCGCGCCAGCGACGGCGAATGGTGCTTGTCGGAAGCGATGGCCGCCACCGAGGCGGCCGTGGTCGGAACCTCCGATTCGGCGATCTCGAAGGCGCCCGACCCGCCCAACGTGGCCCGCGGGTGCATCACGATATGGTCGCAGGCCAGCGCGATGAACGCCGCGTCGCCCCGCGCCTCATGCGGAATGTAAGCCACCGTGCGCCGCTGCGACGAATCGAGGCTGACCAGGTAGTTCGCCAGGTTGATGCTGTCGTCGGGCGAGCCGCCAGGGCTTTCCAGCCACAGGCAGATCAGGTTGACGTCTTGGCTGCGAATCTGCGTCTGAATCAAGTTCTGCACTTGTTCGGTCAGGGCCGCCGAAATCGGGCCTTTGACCGCGATCCGCACGGGGTGCAATTGCCCGTCGAGCGCAAAGTCGTCGTCCACCGCCTTGGCCGGCAAGCTCAACGCTTTGGCCACCGCCTGGCGATCGCGCGCCAGGTAGCTGGCGAAACCGAATTCGCGCGCCTTGGCGGCCGAGAACAGGCCCGGCTTGCCGGCCGGAATCACCGTCTTCGGCGGCCCGAACGACTTCTTCTTGCGCAACTCCTCCAACCGGTCGCCGCGCACGAATTCGCGGCTGACGTCGGTCTCGACCAACAGCAATTCGATCGCCGGATCGAGCATTTTCAGCGCGACGTCGGCCGGCACGGTCTTGCGGCTGTTGGCGACCTCGACGTAGGCGTCGCGCATCGAGGGCTTGATCGACGTCTCGAAGGCGCCGGCATTGCCGATCTCGGCCTCCTCGCCCATGATGATTTCATCGCAGGCCAAGGCGACCAGCACGGCATGCCCGGTCAAGGTCTCGGGCACGTAGGCCACGGTCGTGGCCCCGTTCAAGTTCGGGCCCGACAGATAATGCGCCAGGTCGAACGCCTGGCCGAACTCGCTGCGGCCGGGGTGAACCTCGAAGATCAGCACCGGCCACTCGCCCTTTTCCTTGGCGTCTTTGATGGCCGAACCGACGATCCGCTTGATGCGATTATCGAGTTTGTCCGTAATCTCCGCGCTAATCCGGATCAACCGGCCGACGCGCTGCTCTTTCGCGGCGTCTGGCTTTCGCGGATCGGCCGCCTGACCATAGATCGGCGAACTTCGGGAAGCGAGCAGGCCGAGCGACAGCACCACGCACGCCGCGACGACGACGAACCGCCCGCGCCCCTCGGCAGGCAACCGAGCGGTCCAACCGTCCGTGAGTGGATTGGGTCGCGGCGACATAGGGAGCGTGAAACCGCGCAAGTGGTTATCCGATTTGGCCTTTCGGCCGCCTAGATTATAGGGCGGCGGCGTGGCGAGTCAAATCAAGACGCCCTGCCGCGCGACGACGCCGCTATGGATCGCCGATAACCTCTCGTCGCGCAAGATGATCCGCTCGAACCGCTATTCGATGGGGCCGCGTCCTTGACGCTGCGGACGCCTGAGGCGTCAGGACAGTGCGACCCAAATTGCCTCATCGTCCGAATTCGTAGGCGGGCTTCCAAATCCACGGCAACACGCTGGCGCGCGTCGCCCAAGCCTCCCATTTGGCGACAAGCTCCAGCACTTTTTCCGGATGCTTCGCGGATAGGTCGTTCGACTCGGTGCGATCGGTCGTCAGGTCGTAGAGTTCCCACGGACCGCCGGGGCCTTTGGCCACCAGCTTCCAATCGCCCGACCGCACGGCGCGGTTGCCCTCGTGCTCCCAGAAGATCGCGTCGCGCTCGATCGGCCGCCCGGCCAAGGCGGGCAACAAGCTTTTGCCTTCCAACGGCGTGATCGGTTGATCGCCGATCGATTTGGGATACTCGACGCCGGCTAGTTCGACGCAGGTCGCCATAATATCGATCAAGTGGCCGGGCTGCCTGCGAAGCTCTCCGCGGGCCGCAATGCCGTTGGGCCAATGCGCGATCAGCGGCGTGCTGACGCCCCCTTCGTGGACCCAATGCTTGTATTCGCGAAAAGGCGCGTTCGAAACATTGGCCCAGCCGCGGCCGTAAGCGACGTAGGTATCGGCGGGGCCGGGCATGACGCGCGGCCCTTGCCGTACCGGGAAGCCGTCGCGCGTTTGCGGCGGCACGAGGCCGTTGGGCAGCGCTTCGGCCGCCAGCGGCGGCAAAGGCGGCCGCTCGGGCCGCAGGCCGTCAAGCCGGTTTTTCGTCGGACCGCGGCCCATCGCTTCCGCGCAGCCTCCGTTGTCTTGCAGGAAGAAAATCAAGGTATCGTCGAGCCGGCCGGCGCGCTTCAATTCGGCCACGATCTCGCCGACGCCCTGGTCCATGCGGTCGACCATTGCCGCGTAGACCTCCATGCAGGCGGCTTCGCGCCGCTTGTTCTCGACGGCGTCCCACGCTTCGGCCTGCGGCGAGAGGCCTTGCTCGCCGTCGATCAACCCCAGCCGCGCGGCCTTGGCCAGCCGGGCGCGGCGCACCGGTTCGTAGCCGGCGTCGTACTTGCCGCGATACTTGGCGATGTCCTCCGGCAAGGCGTGCATCGGCCAGTGGGCCGCCGTATAGGCCACATACATGAAAAACGGTTCGCCGGCATGTTGCCGTTGGTGCTCGCCGATGAACCGCACGGCATGATCGGTGATGGCGTCGGTGAAATAATACGTCTTGGGGCGATACTCGGGGTCCGAGTAGGGCGAGATCAGCCGGTTGTCGCGGGCGAGCGTATAAGGGTCGTAAAAGCTGCCGCCGCCCGAGATCATGCCGTAGAAGCGATCGAAGCCGCGCGCCAGCGGCCAGTTGTGCTTCGGCCCCTCGGCGGCCACGTGCCGCGTCACATGCCATTTGCCGGCCATGTAAGCGCGGTATCCGGCGGGCTTCAGGGCCTCGGCAATCGTCAGGCAGTTGCGGTTCAAGTCTCCGCGATAACCGGGAAACTCGGCGCCGCGGTCGTCCGTCATGTGGCCCACGCCGGCTTGGTGCGAATACAAGCCGGTGAGCAAGGCGGCCCGCGTCGGGCAGCAGCGGGCCGTATTGTAGAACTGCGTGAATCGCAGCCCGCCGGCCGCCAGCGCATCGAGGTTCGGCGTTTGGATTTCGCCGCCGTAACAGCCCAGATCCGAATAGCCCATGTCATCGGAAAGGATGATCACGATATTCGGTCTACGCGGCCCGTCACCCACGGTTTGTGCGTGAAGCGAGGATATTGACCGGCATGACAGGCCCAAGATAATGAGAAACGCAGCCGTGGGGCGAGGGGGTCGGGCGAACATTTGAAATCTTTGGCGCGCCGTTCGAGTTCGTGACGGGACGAGTTGTTGACGGCACAGGGCCGATCCTGGAAGCGAATATCGGTTCTGCAGGCGCGCGAGTCAACTCGCGAAAGTTCGGATCGGGCCATGAAATCGCAAACCGAATACCTGACCCTCAATATCTCCGAGCGGATGGGCTTTTTGAATATCACTCCGCGCGTGGCGGAGATCGTGCGGCACAGCGGCGTGCAGGAAGGGCTGTGCCTGGTCAACGCCATGCACATCACGGCCAGCGTGTTCATCAACGACGACGAGCCGGGCTTGCACGAGGATTACAAACGCTGGCTCGAGCAGCTCGCCCCGTTCGATCCGTCACCCGAGCTCTACCACCACAACCGCACCGGCGAGGACAACGCCGACGCCCACCACAAGCGGCAGATCATGGGCCGCGAGGTCGTCGTCGCCATCACCAAGGGCAAGCTCGACTTCGGCCCCTGGGAGCAGATCTTTTATGGCGAGTTCGACGGCCGGCGGACGAAGCGGGTGCTGGTGAAGGTCATCGGGGAGTGACAAGAAGGGACTGTGATGGACGTTCAAGAAGCATGGGATCGGCTTCGCGGGATACGGAAACTCGACTTCGAGGCTCAATCTCGTTCAATGACGCATACTGGTTGGAACGGTCAAGGTCGTGGAACAGTGCGGGTCGAGGACGTGGATGCCATGACTATGCTGTTCTACGAGAATGGGTGGTGGAGCCCTGAAGGGAGCCGTAAACTTACCTTCAACAACGTCTTCCGCTGGAGCCGCAATCCTGATGGTCGGCTCATTCACCTCGAACACCTTCGGCTTGGGCTGGCGAACCCCGTCTACTTGTTCGATTTGGTTCCCGAGTCCCAGCGGGTCTTGACTTCAGCCGAGCCGCACGTCTGTCAGGAAGACCTCTACTCGGCCAGGATGGAGGTCGGTGATGCAACTGTTCACCTGAGTTGGACCATCACTGGACCCAGGAAGGACGAGAGCGTCGCCTACTCGTACAGGTAGACGGAAATTCCGTCAATTGGGTTGTGCTTTGCTTCTCGTATCTCGCCGCCGAACGATCGCAGCAACTTGGTGATCTCCTGGGCGTCTCTCCACTTCGGGGCGCGGGAGTACGCGCGCCGTTCGAGTCCGGTAATATTAATCCAGACTTCTTGCAATAGCCGTCGATTCAGCCATGTCACATGATCAAAACCGTATTTCCCACGAAATCGAGATCCGCCAAGCAAGCCGCAACCACCTTGGGCAACTTGTACCCTTATTCGACGCCTATCGCCAGTTTTACCAGCAAGGCTCCGACGAAACGACGGCGCAGCGGTTTCTAACCGAGCGACTTGAGCGGGGGGATTCGGTGATCTTTCTGGCGTGCCGCGGGCAGGAACCAGTAGGATTTGCGCAGCTCTACCCTAGTTTTTCGTCAGTCGCAATGCGTCGGCTGTGGGTGCTCAATGATTTGTTCGTCAAGCCGGATTTCCGACGGCAGCGCATCGGGGAACGACTGATCGAGCAGGCGATCCACTTTGCTCGCTCCACGGGAGCCTGTCGTCTCGTGCTGGCGACCGGCGTAGAAAACCTGGCCGCCCAACGCCTGTACGCAAAACTTGGCTGGGTCGAGGAGGATGCATTCTTGCAGTTCAAATACGCATTATGACGAATCGCGGATGGACGATCCGCGTTGCGGTGTTGCGTACCTTGGAATCCTATTCTGCGCCGCCGCGGAAGGCGCCGAGCTATGCCGAGCGCGATTCGCGGATCGGCGAGCAAGTCCGTCGCGAAGACGGCGTCGCGGCGGCTTGCGATGCGCTGGAAGGGCTGTTTTGAAAGGGCTTTGATTCCCGTGCCCGGTGCGAGAGCGACCAACCGCGGCTAGCGCCTCGTCGCCGACCTCACGGCGACGCGGCCGGGGCGACCGCCCTCGCGCAGACTGAACTCGGCCCAGATCGGCAGATGATCGGAAACGGCCAGCGCCTGCTCCATCGTCAGATGGAACTGGCGCATCAGGTCAACGGTCCCCGATCGGCCGAGATATTCCGTCGTGGCGCGCGAATCGAAAAGCATGTTGTCGTAGAGCTTGTTGCCGCGGGTGTTCGTGGCGACGCCGGAAATCGCCCAGACCAGATAGGGCGTTTGGCCCAATTCGCCGAAATGATGGTCGTCGGCGTTCAAGTCGCCCAGCAGGATCACATCGTCTTCGCCTCGCCCGTCGCGGCCGACGGCGACGATCACGTCGTCGAGCACGCTCAACTCCTTGGCGGCCTCGTCGGGATCGGTATGGATGTCGATCAACGTGAAGGTGAAGGCCTCGGAGGGCGGCGGCCCGCGGACGCGGAAGCCGGCCACGAACGGTTCGCGATGCAGCAAATCGTCGGGATCGTTGACCGTGTAAACCGATTCGCGATCGCACTCCACGCTCGCCGCGTTGTAGATGAAGGCGTATTGTTCCTTGCTGTTCGTGCGGCCCAACCGCGGACCGATCACGTAATCGTAATGGGCGCCTTGCGCGTTGATCATCCCGAGGAACCGCGGCAAGATGTCGGGCGTCTTGGCGCGAATCTCCTGGATGGCCACGACGTCGAAATAACGGATGACCTGCGCGAGGACCGCGGCGACTTCGGGCTTGTCGAGCTTGTGTTCCCCAAAGACTTGGATGTTGAACGAGGCGATCCGGATCGAATCGCCTTGCCGCTCGACAGGCGGAAGCGGCAGGGCTTCGGCTTGTTCGACTTGGTTCGCGTCGGCCCCTGGGCCGAACCCCAATCGCTGGCGGAAGCCGTCGGGAAGGCGCGAATAGCCCAACCAGCCGCCAACGACCGCCAGCAGCGGCACGAACCAAATGCGAATTTTTTTCCGCACGAGCCCCTCCTTGGGCTGCCGAAAGAACCTCTCGCGTAGGATAGTCCAAGCCGCATCGCCGCTCTAGGGCAGTTCTCGGCATGCGCCCTGACCGAGATTCAGCCCTTTCTACCGCCGGGCTTCGCGGACAAGATGGCAAAGTTCGGGCAAGATCAGCTTTTCCATGGCCAAGCCGACGGCGGCGGGCGAGCCGGGCATCGTCAGTATGACCGTCCGGCCCATCACCCCTCCGACGGCCCGCGAGAGCATCGCCGCGGCGCCAATTTCCTGGAAACTCAACATCCGGAACAACTCGCCATAGCCGGGCAACGGCTTGTTGAGCAGTCGGCTTACGGTTTCGAACGTCTGGTCTCGGCTCGTAATACCCGTGCCGCCGGTCAGCAACACGGCGTCGATCTCGTCTCGCCCGGCGAATTCGACGAGCAAGGGCCGCATGCGGTCCGGCTCGTCGGGAATGATTTCGCGAGCCAAGACGGCGTGGCCGGCGGCCAGCAGGCGGTCCGCCACGGCCTGTCCGCCTGTATCGGTGTCGAGGGTCCGGCTGTCGCTGACGGTTACGACGGCGCAGCCAAGCCGCTGTGGCGACTGAGAACGATGCTCGGCGACGGATTCGCTCATGGACACCCTTGCGCGGCCAGAATTCGGGCGGCTTGGGCAAAATCGGTTATGTTTGATTGTTCGAGCTTGCTAGGGCGCTTATACTAAATGGGGTCGGCGTCGTCGATGCCCCGGATTAGGATTCGCCGTTTGGGAGCGCGATCCCGAAATCGTCCTTCGTTGAAGAAAAGAGGCCGCCATGTCGCGATCGGTCGCGGCAATTCTGGTAGTCGCCCTGGGCAGCGCCGGCGGGCTGTTCGAGCGCGGCGCCGCGCGCGCCGAAACATTCGTCTTGGAATCGGGCGGCCGGGTCGAAGGCGAGATCGTCAATCCCAAGCAATCGCCTCGCAAGAGCTACATCATCAAGACGGCCAGCGGCGGGCAGGTGACGTTGGCCAAAGGGCAGATCAAGGAAATCCTGCGCCCAACCGAGGCCGAAGCGGAATACGAAAGGCTCCGCCCGCGCTATGCCGACACGGTCGAAGGGCAATTCGATTTGGCCGTCTGGTGTCGCGATCACGGTTTGGAGCGTTTGAAAGACAAGCATCTGGAGCGGGTCATTGAGTTGGACCCCGGCCACAAAGAGGCCCACCGGCTGCTGCACCACCGCATGGACGAGGATGGCCGCTGGAAAAGCACGAAGGAGCTTTGGGAAAGCCAAGGCTACGTGTACTACCACGGCGACTGGATGACGCCCCAAGAAGTGGAGATCAAGGAACACGCGCGGACGACCGAGTTGGCGGTCAAAGAGTGGAAGCATCGCCTGAAGCGGTGGCACGACTGGCTGGGTACGGACCGCGCTCAGGAAGCGTTGGCCAACATCAACCAGATCAACGACCCCTACGCGGTGGCCGCCGTCACCGAGTACCTTGCGAAAGAGTCGGACCAATCGGTGCGCAAACGCTACATCGAGGCTTTGGCCCGCATTGGCACAGGCCCTGCCTGGCAAGTTCTATGCGAGCTTTCGCTGCGCGACGAGAACGAAGAAGTGCGGCTGACGTGCCTCGATTATCTGGACGACAAGCCGTCGGCGCTCGTGGTGAGTTACTACATCAAGCACTTGAAGGACAAGCAGAACCCGGTCGTCAACCGCGCGGCGCTCGGCCTGCTGCGGATGAACGACCGCCGTGCGATCGCCCCATTGATCGATGCCCTGATTACCAGCCACAAGCGCATCATCCCCCCGTCGCAACTCGGCGGCACGAGCGCCTCGTTCGGCGGAATGGTGGGCGGAGCGGGCGGCGGCGGCATGAACTACGGCACGCCCAAGGCCACCGTGCTCATCGAGCATTTCAAGAACGAAGACGTGCTCGAGGCCCTGGTGCGGTTGACGGGCGGGATCAACTTCAATTATGAAGTGCCGACCTGGAAAGCGTGGCTGGCCAGCCAGAAAAAGTCGCAAAGTCTAAACGCCCGCCGCGATTGAGCCTTGCTAGGACGGGCCTCTGGTCCGTCGCGTGTCGCCAATATTCTTCGCACCTTCGGCGGAGTGGAAGTCCGTCCCACCGTGACGCTAGAGGAGCTTGCTCGTGCCCAAACCGTCCGTCGCCATTCTTGGCGCCAGCGCCGACCGCTCCAAGTTCGGCAACAAGGCGATCCGCGCCCATCTGCAACAGGGCTACGACGTCTACCCCGTGAATCCGAAAGGCGGCGAGATCGAAGGCTTGGCTGTCTCCAAAAGCCTGGCCGAAGTGCCGGTCGAGCGCCTCGACCGGATCAGCGTCTACCTGCCGCCGAAGATCGGCCTGGCGATGCTCGACGAAATCGCGGCCAAAGGCTGCGATGAGCTTTGGCTGAATCCGGGGAGCGAAAGCGACGAGCTTGTCGAAAAGGCCCAGTCGATGGGCCTGGAGCCGATCCAAGCCTGCAGCATCGTGGCGCTGGGCGTTCGGCCCAGCGCGTTCGAGGGCTAACAGCGCCTTCGGCGTTACGCGGCCCGTGGGCGGTAGGAGAGGCGGCGCCGCGCGAACCAGCTCTCCCCGAGCGTGGCCAGGGCCACGCGATCTTCCAGGTTCGGTCGAAATACGGTCAGCAGCAACAGCGGCAAGTACCATGCCTGATAGATCCCGCCGTTGCCCGCGATCCAAAACTGTGTTCCGAGCATGACGGCGGCCGAGCAACTCAGCAGCGTTCCCAAGTTCTTCCGCGCGGGCCAGATGGCGAAGCCGCCGCACATGGCCACGAAGGCCGCCAAGACCGGAATTCGGAATGGGTTGGCCGACCTATGGAAGCTCCAGAAGCCCTCCGCGATGGGGGAGGAAAAGTCGGGCCAGCCGAACATCATCTTGATTTGCACGATGAATTGGTCCGCGTTGGCGGACGTAAAAGCCAGCGGGATGACCATCAGCACCAGCGTCGCCGTGAACCCGGCGCCGAATCGCAACAGCCCGCGTCGCCAATAGAAGGCGATCCAGAGCGGGAGCAAAAAGATCGGATAGTAAATGGTCCCGGCGGCCAGGCCCAAACAGATGCCCGAGACCAAGGGGCGGCGGTATGTCGCCACGGCCCACACCAAGAGCGCCGCCGGCAGCACGTGATCGACGCGGCCGGTCATCTGCGCCGTATACGGCAGCATCAGATAGAGCGTCGCGGCGGCCACTCCCGTGCGGATGTTGTCGAAGTGCCAAACGCCGATCATGATCATGCCCACGACCACGGCCAGATGCGAAAGGATGGCCATCGTGCGGGCCGTCGCGGCCTGCAGCATGAACCGGCCGGCCTCTTCGGAAAGGGCGGGATCTTTCGGCGAGACCGCTTTCGTCGTAATGCTGGGCAGCCAATAGAGGAAAAAATAACCGGGGCCGTGCCGAACGAGACTTTTGTCTTGCGAGACGTCTTCGACGCCCGAGCGTATCTGATCGAATTTGCGAGGGCCTTCCAGATCGCTGGACGTCGGCCGGTTGATGACGACATTGACCATCAGAAACACCAGCAGGCATGCGGCGATGAAGGTCAGTCCGCCGGGCGATAGGTTGGGCTCCAGGAGCGGCCGTCGGACCATTCGTGGATCGAACCCAAGGCGCACGAGCAACAGCCCGCCGACGATGAACAACCACACATAGCCCCAGTAGCGGATGTCGCCGGGATGGCTCGTCATGAGCAACCCGGGCGCCAGCGCGATCAATAGCGCCAGATCGAGATTGCGCATGCTCCAGAAGCGGCTGAACTTGAAGAAGATGGCAATCGTCAACAACGACGAGAGGTAGACCCACGTCGTCGCGTTCAGCTTGTAATCGTAGAGAATTCTTTCCATAGCTTTAGAGCCGAAAGGAACGGGAGAGTCTTTGCGCCCTCGGCAGTTGCGCATCGTGCAAGATAGGGTTTCCAAGCCGATTTGCAAGAGTTTTGCGAGCGCTCGCAAGTTCACTTTTCGTCTTAAATCAAGTCAGGCATAATGGTTGCATCGAATAGGCAAGCTTTGAGAGGCGGTGGCGACGTGTCAGAAGCGGTTTTCGAGCGAATCGAGCAATTGTTGGCGCGACATGGAGTAGCCTATCGCGTTGCGCGACATGCCCCGGTTTTTACGAGCGCCGAGGCCGCGGCGGTTCGCGGCGCCGAACTGGCCAGCGGCGCTAAAGCCTTGATTTGCAAGGCCAATGGACAGTTCGTCTTTTTCGTGCTCCCGGCCGACCGCAAGTTGGCGAGCAAATCGCTGCGCGCCAGCCGCGGCTGGAAAAGCTTTCGTTTCGCCGACCGAGACGAAGTGCATCAATTGACCGGCCTGGCGCCTGGAGCGATTCCGCCTTTTGGCAGCCTGTTTGGCCTGAAGACCCTCTGCGACGCCCGTCTGGCGGAGCAAGCCACGATCAACTTCAACGCCGGCGATCACGCCATCTCGATCAGCATGAGCTACGACGATTATCTGAGCGTGGAGCAGCCCGAGCTTGGGGCGTTCACCGAAGGTTGAACGTGGCGCGGCTGCCCTCGGCCATGTCCGATCTACGCCTCGTCGTCGCCGTGAGCGGCGGCGGCCAGGCGTTCGCTGGCGGTCGTCGCCCAGGGGCTATCGACGGTGAGATCGAGAAACGCCCGCCAATGGACTTCGGCCTCGTCGCGACGCCCCAACTCATCCAAGGTACGGGCCAAATGATAGTGGGCGTCGGCATAGTCGGGATGATACGCCAAGGCCCCTTCGAAGGCCGCGGCGGCAAGATCGTGCTGCTCGGTCTCGGCCAGCACGCAGCCCAGATTGGCGCGGGCCTCGACATAATCCTCGTCGAGCTCGACCGCCATGTAATAGCGTTCGCGGGCGGCGCCGAGATCGCCCATGCGATACAGCAGTTCGGCCAGCGAGAAACAGCATTCCGCGTTCGGGCCGCCCGCCGCCAAGGCCGCGCGGTACATTTCCGCCGCCAAATCCAATTCTCCCTCGTCCTCAAGTTCCGCCGCCAACTCGCACATTTCCTCGGGCGACGCCAACGAAGACAGGGCCGCGCGCCGCGAGTTGTGGTCCGGTTTCGCGCCGTCGGCATTTTCCCTCTCCGGCCCCGCCTCCGCGGTCTCCACCGAAAGCGGGGCTTGCTCGCGCGCGGCCGTCTCGAAATCCAGCCGCAATTGTCCGCCCGGCTCGATCAACCCGTCGCCTTGCCGCAACAGCAACTGTTTGCCTTCGACGATCACCGAAAGCTGCGCCAGCGGCCGATCGATGCCGGGCAGCAGCCGCTGGAGCGACGCCAGTTTTTTTTCGATCGATTGCGGCGAAACCCCGGCGGCCAGCAATTCCGCCAAAAGCCGGGCGTGTGCGACCTGCTGAAAATCAAAATAGGGCAGTTTGCGCACTTCTCGCGTTGGCACGATCAGCCCGCGGCGGCGCCAGCGGCGAATGATCGACACCGGAACGCCCAGCAGATCGGCCAGCATCGCCGGCGTATACAGCCGATGGATGTTTTGTTCGCCTTCGACGAACCCCAACCGCTGCCAGAGCTGCGTTTCGGTAATGACGCGCACCTCGCCTCGCTCGACGGCCGCCCGCAAGGCTTCGTCGAACGAGTCGGTCAGATCCACCAGCGGCAAGTCGGCCTCGCCCACGACGATCAGTCGCGGCCGATCGCCCAGCTTCTCCACGACCGTCCCGCCGCCGGTCCGCACGAGTTGCTGGGCCTCGCGCTTCGGCATTCCGGCGAGCTTGCCCACGAACGCCACGCGCTCGTCCTTGAGAACTTCAGAAGCTGTTAATGGGGGACGAGTCATAGGCGACGAAAGTCGCGAGCCGCGCTTTGCACTTTGGAGTTCTTGTCGCGACGACAAGCCCCCGGGACGTAGCTAGCATAACGCCGCGGGGCGCGGCGAAAAAGATGCGGGGCACAGGCCAATCGTCGGCCTATGCCCCGGGCGCTGGCCAATTGCCGGCAATGTCGCCGGCCGTTTACGTCTCGCGATCGCGACGGGAATAAATCACGGCTCGACTGGGCTTCGCAGACCGCTTGGCCCCTCCGGTCGAGGTCGATTCGTCCCGCGGTCCAGGCACGTTGAGCTTCGGATCGATCGCGGGCTTTTTGCCGCCGTTCGTCGAACCGCCGTTCGTCGAGTTGCTGCCGCCGTTGGTTTTTTCCTCGGGCGCCGGACTAGGCTCGCCCTGTTTACGCAACGGCTGCGCGCCCGGATCATAAGGCGCCGAGGGAATCGCCGGCGCGACCAACGGCGCCCCCGTGCAAGGATCGATCGGCACGCGATACATCACCGTCCGCGGCACGCGATAGGTGTAGGTCACGGGAACCTGACGCTCGACGACCTGCGGAATTTGGACGGTCTGCTCGACCGCCTCCTGGCGGCAAACGCGAACCGGCAGTTGCTCGACTTTTTCCTCCTGCACCATCCGCATCGTCGTTACCGGAACCTTGCGGACGACTTCTTCCAACTCCATGCGGCAAACGCGCACCGGCACTTTGTTCTCGACGCGCTCGGTGACCTGACGGCAGACGGAATAAGGCACGCGCCGCACTTGCTCTTCTTGCACCATGCGGCAGACTTGCAGCGGCACTTTGCGGACGACCTCTTCGTCCACGTAGCGGCAGACCTGCACCGGAACCTTGCGCGTCATCACCCGTGCGGCATAGCTGGTTTGCGGAACTTGCATCGTCACCAGGTTCGGCTGCCACACACGCTGCACCGTCGTCACGCCCGGCTGCTGCACCGGCTGCCAGAACAAGCCGCCGCGCTGATAAGCCGTCCGCCCCGTGGGCGGATCGACGACGCACGCGCCCGATTGCCAGGAGAGTTGGTTGCGTACTGGGCCGGGCCGATACACTTGCTGATCAATGAACGTGCCTTGATCGACTTGCACCGGGCTGTAGGTCGTTACCGGCTCCATCACGGTGTAGTTCTCTTCGCGCTCGGCGGTTTCCGTTACGGGCCGCCGCACGATGTATCGTTCTTCGCGCTCTTGCGTCTCCCAAACGGGCCGATTGACGATGTAGCGCTCTTCGCGTTCCGCGGTTTCGTAGACGTTGCGCACGACGTCGTAGCTGCGGTCCTCGATGCGTTCCTCCCAAACCGGCCTCTGCACGGTGTAGCGATCTTCGCGCTCGGAGGTTTCATAGACCGGCCGCGCGACCATGAACCGCCGTTCGCGCAGTTCCGTTTCCCACACCGGGCGGTAACTGACGACCTTGCGCTGCTCGTAAACGGTCTCGCGCTCCAACCGGTAGGCCGTCACCTGCCGGTCTTCATAGACCGTTTGGTACTGGACGCGGTACGTTTCTCCGCAGGGGCCTTGTGCCCCGGCCGACGACGCCAACAACAAAGCGGCAGAAACAGCAAATGCGATTCTCATCTCGACCCTCGTCTTCGCCACGCTGGCCAGAATCGCCCGGTCCCTCAAGCAATTCCTGGAAATGGTGATAATCCCGTTGAGTTGCTTTCCCTGGCCCGCCGGGGGCGCCTTCCGATATTACGAAACGGCGCCGCCGAACGGCCTTCAAAAGAATGTGGCGGACTAAAGCCAAAGCTGCAAACAGAAAACTTTGACATTTACTCGGCTGCGGGCTGCAAAGCCAAGCGAATGAAAGCCTTGCGATCGTCGAAAAACGCTAAAGATTTTTTGACCGTTGCGCCGAGCGGCGCCGGCGGCTGGGCGCCTAATTTGCCCGATCGCTGCAATCGCTCCAACCGTTTCGCGGGCCAGCCCAAGTCCGACGCTCTCAAGGTTCTTTGCCCCATTCGATGCAGAGGAACAACCGGTCCTCGACGTAATCGTGCCAACGTCCATTGCGAAGGATCGCGGCAAACCGTTCGCCTCCGGACGAGGATGGTTGGCCCCGGTCCCAACGAAAATAATCCTGTGGGCGCCCGCTAGGATCGAGCCAGATCTTCTTGACCTTCAGCAGCCCCAGAAATGTCGGCCCTCTAAGATGCTCGGTGATGAATTGGTTTTCATCGTCGGAGGTGATCGTCACCAGTCGGCCCTTGAGCCGTTTGGCGGCCGCCGCCGCCTCTTGGACCGTCACTTGCTCGTCGGAAAACCAGTACCAGCTTCCCTGATGATAGATCGCGTCCTTGGGCGCCATGCGCGGGCGCGGCGGCGGGGCCGGTTTTTTCTCGAAATCGGGCGACGAAGACCCCGTCGAGATCGTGTCCGGCGCTACATCATCGACCCGCACTCGTGCGGCGGCCTTCGTGGGCGACTCAATCTCTGGTTCCTTCGC
>DATNEC010000072.1:0-6275 GCA_035606815.1 Pirellulales bacterium | reverse complement strand
CGAGGCGTTCGATAAGGTGGCCAGCCTGCTCGCCTTGCCTTATCCCGGCGGCCCTGCGATTCAAAAGGCGGCGGAGCAAGGCGATCCGCGGGCGTTTCCGTTCCCGCGCTCGTTCATTCACGACGACGAGCGGCTCGAATTTAGCTTCAGCGGTCTCAAGACGGCCGTGCGGTATGCGGCCTTCGGCAGCGGCGCCGCCGAGTGCAACCCGGCCGCGCTCGATAGGCGGAAAATCGCCGACCTGGCGGCCAGTTTTCAAGAAGCCGTCGTCGATGTGCTCTCGGCCAAGGCGCGCCACGCGCTGCGGAGCGCCGGTTGCCGCACGCTGTGCGTCGGCGGCGGAGTGGCGGCCAATCGGCGGCTGCGCGAGCGGCTGGAAGCCATCGCCGCCGCCGATGGCTTCAGCGTTTACATCGCACCCCTGGAGCTTTGCACCGACAACGCCGTGATGGGGGCGATTGCCGTCGAACGTCTCAAGGCCGGCCTCGTCGAGGATCTCGATCTTGACGTCCAGCCCGGCTTGATTCGCGCGCGGCAGGCGGTGACATAAAGCCGGCAATCGGGCCCACGGGCCGGGAGACGAGCATGAACGGCGATGCAGGCCCTAAAGTCCCCCGGCGCCGCCGTTTTCTGCAATTCAGCCTCGGCACGCTATTGCTGGCGATCACCGTATTCGGAGTCTGGCTTGGCGTGCAAGTGAATCGCATGCGGCGCCAGCGCGAGGCGGTTGCGGCCATCGTGCGGCTGGGGGGCGCCGTGATGTACGATTACGATTTCGACGCCAAGCACCAACAGATTCGAAACGGACAGCCCGCGGCGCCGGTCTGGCTGCGTAAGGCTTTGGGCGACGACTTCTTCCGTCGGCCGGTTTGGATTTACCTGGCCGGCGTCAAACTCAAAAACGGCGACCTGGCGCCCCTCGAAAACCTGCCTCAACTCGATTGGCTTTATTTGGGCAGTTGCGAGCTTTCCGACGCCGAACTGGCGCATTGCGCATCTCTGTCGAAGCTCCGGCAGCTCGACCTGGGCGGCACGCCGATTTCGGATGCGGGGCTTGCCCGGCTCGTGCAGCTAAAACGACTCGAATGGCTCGATCTCCAATCCACCGAAGTGACCGACGCCGGGATCGAAACTCTCAAGCAGTTGCCGCGGTTGACCGAAATTTACGTCCACGGTTCGAAGATCAGCGACCGCGGAAAGGCCGAGTTGAAGCGCGCCTTGCCGAATTGCAAGATCGATCGCCGTTGATAAAGAGCAGGCGCCGGCGTCGAGGGGAGATCGCGATCGCTCGCGCCGCCGTGTCAGCCGACGCGCGTCGAAGACCGGCTGGGGCCTTTCAGCAAGCATTCCTGAATCCGGACCGGCTGTTGGTCGACGAGCCGCTCGGGATACACGGCGGCGGAAACCCACCGCTTGAGATTCCCCCAAGTCGGCCGACACCAGAGCAAGATCAGCGCCAATGCGGCGGCCACGATGGTCATGGCGACGTCGGGCTTCAAAAACAAAAGCAGCACGCAAGTCGCCAGCATCAACGGCGGCGGCAGCCAGCGGCAGCGCACGTTGATGCGGTCGGCCAAGGCGACCATTTCGGCGGCGCCGAGCGAATAACAAACGTGTACCACGACCGACATCAGAAAGGCCGTGAAAACGAAGCCCTGGCAGATCAGGAGAAAATAATCCATCCGCGTCATATAGGTCAGCGGCGGCAGGCTGGAATCGATCGTGATGCGGTAGGCCACCACGGTCAACATCGCCGTGATGCCGACGCCCACCTGGGAGCTGAACTCCTTGGGGTCCATCCAGAACACCGCCCACGAGGTGAACACGATCGGCAGCAGCGGCAGCACGATGGCGCACCAGTAATAGTGCGGGTCGCGGCGCACCTCGATCGAAAACACGTGCCGCGAATACGTCTCGTTGAGCCGCGGATAGCGCATGCCAATCACGTTCGAAGAAGTCCCCAGCAGCTTCCACCCATGTGGAACGTGCCGGGCTTCGCCTCGCAACGCGCTCTCGCCCGCCACATAGACGATTTCGTCGACTTCCCCCGCGCTGGCCTCGATATTGACCTCCAGCACGTGGCGGTCGAAGGGGAATTCGTGCAGGTCGAAGTTACTGGAGACCGTGCCGCGGTAGTATTGGCGGCAGCGCACCGTTCCGTCCGGATAAACGTGCGCCGTGCCGCTCGTCTGCACGTTGACGTCGAGATCGTCCATCAATTGCGGCTGCGGCGTCCAAATCTTGTCGATCGAGACGATCCGCTTGTCTCGGCCTTCCTGCTCGGCGTTGAACGCGAGCCGAGGGTCGCGCCACACCAGGTATAAAAAGAACTCGACATCGAACTTCTCTTCGTGGTCTTGAATCTGCGAAACTTCGAGCAATTCGACGCTGACTTCGACCTTCACGGGCCGGCCCGCAGGCAGGCCGGTAAGGTCGCCCGCCGCTTGGTTTTCGGCCGCCAGGTTTTCGCCGGCTTGGTCGTCGGCCAGCAGGGGGCGCGCGCCGCCGAACGCCCCTCCCGCAAGCAGCAAAGCCAAGATGGCCGCAATCCGCCCAATCTGCGGCGAACCGATCGTCTCGAGTGACATACAACGTCCCTGTTTAGGCGCCTCGACCAACGGGCCATATTGTGCGCAGATTGCAAAAACCGGGGAAGGTCAGCTTCTCGGACGATTGGCGCCGCCGCCGGGCGCTCTTAGAATCGCTGGAGAGCCGAATTTGCTCCCCTCTCCCTCCGTGAGAGGGAACGCTTTGAACCACCATCCACAAGGCCGTTTCGATCATATGCGCAACACGCTCTTTTGCCTCGTTCTCGTGATTCCCAACGCAATCGCCACAGCGGCCGACCGCTGGACACAGTTCCGAGGGCCTGACGGCGCTGGGATTTCCGACGCGACCGGCCTGCCGATCGAGTGGAGCGAATCGAGCAACGTTCGCTGGAAGACGGCCATTAAGGGCAAAGCCTGGTCTTCGCCGGTCGTGTGGGGCGAGCAAGTCTGGGTCACCAATGCCACCGAGGATGGCAAGCGCTTGTCGGCCTTGTGCATCGACCGCGAGACGGGCAAGGTCGAGCGCGACATCCTCGTGTTCGCCATTGAAAAGCCGCAGTTCTGCTACCCCTTCAATAGCTACGCCTCGTCGACGCCCGTCATCGAACAAGGGCGGATCTACGCGCATTACGGCAGCCACGGCACGGCCTGTCTCGACACGACCGACGGCCGCACGATCTGGACGCGCCAGGATCTGCCCTGCGACCACTTTCGCGGGGCCGGCTCGTCGCCGATCGTGTTCGGCGAGCTGCTGTTCCTGACGTTCGACGGCGCCGACCGGCAGTACGTCGCCGCTCTCGACAAAACGACCGGCGAAACGGTCTGGCAAAAGGACCGCGGCATCGATTATGGGACCGACAACGGCGACAACAAGAAGGCGTTTGGCACGCCGACCGTCATCGCGACCGGCGGCCAGGCCGCGCTCGTCAGCCCCTCGGCCGGCGCCACGATCGCTTACGATCCGCTCACGGGGCGCGAACTATGGCGCGTGCAACATGGGGGCATGAACGCGGCGGCGCCGCCGCTGTCGGGCCAAGGGTTGATCTTCGTCAACACGGGCGACGGCGGCTTCAAGCAATTCGCGGTGCGCCCCGGCGGCCAAGGCGACGTGACCGAAAGCCATGTCGTCTGGAAGTTTCAGACCGCCGTGCCTTCGCGGTGCGCCCCGCTGTTGATCGGCGATCTGTTGTTCATGCTCAACGAAGCGGGGATCGTGACTTGCCTCGACGCCAAGACGGGCGAGGTCGTCTGGAAGCACCGTCTGGGCGGCAACTACAGTTCGTCGCCGCTGTCCGCCGAGGGCCGCATTTATCTCAACGGCGAGGATGGCACGAGCCATGTGATCGCCGCCGGCCGCAAGTTCGAGTTGCTCTCCACGAACCATCTCGACGCCGGCTGCATGGCCACCCCCGCGATCGCCGGCCGGGCGATCTTCCACCGCACGAAGACGCATCTCTATCGCCTTGAAGAAGGGGCGCGGGCGGCGGCGAAGAATTAGCGCTGATGTACGAGAGACGACACCAAGCATTGCTCACGCGGCGGGCGTTCGCCAGGCGTTTGGCTCGCAGCTTCGCAGTCTCGCTGCTGATCGTCGTGTTCTCGCTGTCGATGGGCAGCGCCGGCTACCACTTGTTCGGTCGTCTGGCTTGGATCGACGCCCTGCTTAACGCTGCGATGATTCTGACCGGGATGGGGCCGGTCGACCCGATGACTTCGATGGCGGGCAAGTTGTTCGCGAGCTTCTACGCACTCTACAGCGGCATCGCCTTCCTGACGATGATGGCGGTGCTGCTCGCTCCGATCCTTCACCGATTTCTGCACACGTTTCACCTGGCGGAAAGCGACGACGCAGGCGCGGCGGAGAAAGGCGAAAAATGACGCCCGCGACTGCGTCCGGCCGCCGTCGGCGTCACGGGAAGAAAATTCCCACGAACTGAGATGGCCTCTCGAAGTCGGACCACGATCTGCGGCGGCGGGGAAGTGAAAATCGCCGCAGATTGGCCGATTGTTCTCCGTATCAGTTGGGCGCGTTAAACTGGCTGCCGCACTCGCGGCGTCAGAATACTCGCACCAGAGCGACGCGCGAATTTCACCAACTGGAGGTTCCTTTTCATGGCGGACTATACGCTTGACGGCGACCCCTTCATCGACTTCGTGTTTTTCTCGATGGGCTCATCGGACCATGCCCGCACCACCTATGAGGTGTCGGAGTGGATGCACTTCCCCGCCTCTGTTCAGAGCGTTCGGGGCCTGACGCAACACATCATCACTACGTGCGTGGCCAACTCGCTCGTGGCGAGGCGGATTCGGATCGTCTCCCACGGAACCCCGCATCATTTCTGGATCGGGCACGACAAGATCGCCGTGGGCACGCTGGAAAAATATGAGGACGACCTGGCAGACCTTGACCTATTTCTCGTTCCAGGAATCACTCAACTAGAGATCTTCGCTTGCGAGACCGGTCAGGCGACCCATCTTGTCGCTCGCATTTCCGAGATCTTCGACGGAATCCCGGTGACGGCCTACATGCAAAAGCAGCCGGCGAACCAGCCGCAAGGGACTGGCCTCCGCCTGACGTGCGTGGGGGGGAGATGCAAAAAGCACTAATTGGGCGTTGATTCCGGCGAGCGGCGATGAGCCGCGCTGCAATCGCCGCCGACCACTCAAATCAACGGATGCTTCAGGCTCGGCGTCTCGCGCCGCGCGGCCGTCGCGCCCGCCGCGGGGGGCGTCAGCGGGGAGGCGCCGTCGGTGCGCAGCGCCGCCGAAAAGCGGCGGCATTCGTCGAGCGCGCGCCGCGTCGCTTGCAGCACCTCGTCGGTGATCTGTTCCAACTGCTTCGCGTCGCCCAGGGCGCGGTCGAAATCGCGCTCGGCTTGCCGGCTTGAAGTCGCGTCGCCCAGCCGGTTCCGGCGACCGACGAGATAACCGATCGTGGCCACCGCGGCCAGGGCCACCGTCGTGGGCAAGCCGGGCAACATGAATTCGCGGCCTGAGATCCAATCCAGCATGGCGAGCCTCCGTTGGAGATGTGCCTTGATCGACCACTATCCATGTATAGGTCGCAAGACGGCCGGCGCGACGGAGGCGAGCGGATTATTCCAAGCTGGCGGCCTGCGACAGGCGCCGCGAGTCGTTGAGCGCGCGACGCGTGACTTCGAGCACCTCGTCGGTCATTTCGGCAAGCTCCTTGCTGTCTTGCCAGGCCGGATCCAAGTCGTGAAGCCTGTCGCCGGGCGTCTCGTCCAATCGCGACATGATGCCCGCCAAATAGGCAAAGGCGCCGACCGCCGCCACGGCGACCGTGGTCGGCAAGCCCGAGAACATCAATTCGCCAAGAAGCAAGGTTCTGAACATGGCTCGACCGAGGTGTAAGACGGAGATGCAGATTTCGGCTACTGCAAACCTAGGTCGAAAAACCGGGATTGCCAAAAACCGGTCTCCGGAAAAAGCCTTGGAGGCTGGTTGATTCGCCAATTCACGTAGGACGGACCTCCTGGTCCGTCGTGCGGCGGGCGACGGACTTGGAAGTCCGTCCTACAAGGCGGCCTCAAATCCGGCGCCATCCGATTAAACGGCCCTGCTCGCAGCCGCGAAAAACGCTCCGCCCCGGTAACCGGACCGCTCGCCCCGACCACAAACGCACGGGCCGTCGTCGCATTTTGCGGCCGAAAACCAAGGAATCGCGGCCGCGTTGCAGCCCCTACGCGCGTCGAGTATGGTGAG